>JAQBUJ010000125.1 GCA_027623845.1 Pseudomonadota bacterium | reverse complement strand
GCCAGCAGGTGGATAATCCGGTCCAGCTCCCCTGGCCCGAAGCTCTCGGCCATTACAGGACGCTCCTAGAACGGCAGCTTGAAACCCGGTGGCAGGGACAGGCCGCCGGTCAATTTCTGCATTTCCTCCGCCATGCGCTGGTCGACCTTGGCGCGGGCATCATTGACCGCCGCCATGATCAGGTCCTCCAGTACCTCGACATCAGCCGGGTCGACGATCGAACGGTCGAGGCTGATGCCGCGCATCTCACCCTTGCCGTTCAAGGTGACCCGGACCATTCCGGCGCCGCTGGTGCCGTCGACTTCCAGCGCCTGTTGTTGCTCTTGCATGGACTGCATCTTCTCCTGCATGCCCTGCATTTGCTTCATCATCTGTCCGAGATTTTTCATGCCTTTTCCCTTAGCCGGCTTGCTATCGACTATTAACCTTCGTTGACTCGGGCTTCCACGTCGTCGTCGTCATCTTCCTCCATGGAAGGATCGACCAGCGTCTCGGCCTCGCCGACATCGGGCGGAACGAGTGGGCGGACCGCCTCGACGGAAGCGCCGGGGAAGCGCCCAAGAACCGCCGCGACCACCGGATCGGCGGAGGCCTCCTCGCGGATCTGCGCCTCGGCGGCATCCTTGCGCTGAAGCAGCGTCGGCGCGCCGGCATCCTGGCTAAGCGTGACGCTCCAGGGCCGGCCGGTCCATTCGATCAGCATTTTGCCGAGGGCCCCGGCCAAGGCCGCATTGACTTCCCGGTCGCCGGCAATCTCCAGGATCCCCGGTTCCACCCGAACCGGTCGTACAGCCTGGATCAGCTTAGCGTGGAGGACCGCTTCGCGTTTGGCGGCGAACAGCGCGACAATTTCCTCGAAGGTGCTGGGACCAACCGGCGCCTCGGGCGCGCCAGGAGATTGGGGAACCGCAGGAGATGTAGGCGGATGTGTTTGCGTGGTTGGGGTCTCGCCGGATGACGGCGCTGGAACAAGATCAATACCGGTGGCCACGGCTGCGACGCCCCCCGTTGCGACGCCCCCCGTTGCGACGGTCCCCGTCGGGAGCGTTGGCGTCGGGTCCGTGGGGCCGGCGGTTGGGCCGGCTGCACTTGGCGCAGGCGCCGCGCCGGCTACGGCTATCGTGCCGCCGCTTTGCAGCGTTTTCAGGGCGTCGGCCGGGCTCGGCAGGTCCGAGAGATGAGCCAGCCGGATCAGCACCATCTCCAACGCCGCCAGCGGTGATGGCGCCTGCTGAATCTCGGTGATGCCCTTCAGAAACATTTGCCAGGCACGGCCGAGATGCGGCGTTCCCAGGGATTCGGCCAACGCGCCGCCGCGCGTCCGCTCGATTTCCGAAACGTCCCGTCCGGCGCTGTCCGGTGCGACCTTGAAACGGGTGACGAGATGCGTCGTCTCCATCAGATCCTGGGCGATGACCAGCGGGTCAGCGCCGAGGTCGTGCATGGCGTTCACCCGAGCCAGCACTTCGGGCAGTTTCCCGCCCATCAGATCCTCGAACAGGTCCATGATTTCAGCTCGGTCGGCGAGACCAAGCATCTCTTGAACCAAGGCTGGCGCAATCGGACCGGTGGCCAGCGCCATCGCCTGATCCAGCAAGGACAATCCGTCGCGGGCGGAGCCGTCGGCCGCACGGGCCACCAGACGTAACGCCTCTTCCTCGGCCTCAACGCCCTCCTTGGCGCAGATCGAAGTGAACAGGCCGATCAGGTCGTCAATGCCGATGCGCCGCAGATCGAAGCGTTGGCAACGCGACAGCACGGTGATCGGCACCTTGCGGATCTCGGTTGTCGCAAAAACGAACTTCACGTGATCCGGCGGTTCCTCCAAGGTTTTCAGCAACGCATTGAACGCGTTGCGCGAAAGCATGTGGACCTCGTCGATGATATAGACTTTGTATCGGGCGGCGACCGGTCGATAGCGTACGCCGTCGATGATTTCGCGGATATCGTCGACACCCGTCCGACTGGCGGCGTCCATCTCCATCACATCGACATGGCGATCCTCGGTGATCGACCGGCAATTGTCGCAGACGCCGCACGGATTGACCGTTGGTCCGCCATTGCCATCGACGCCAATGCAGTTGAGGCCCTTGGCGATGATCCGCGCCGTCGTGGTCTTGCCGACGCCGCGCACGCCGGTCAGCACGAAGGCATGCGCCAATCGGCCCTGTTCAAGCGCGTTGGCCAAGGTACGGACAAGCGCATCCTGGCCGATGAGGTCGTCGAAGCTCTGGGGACGGTACTTTCGGGCGAGAACCCGATAGTCCGCAGCACCCTCGGCAGCACTCTGGGTCGTCGCGCTGTCGTTCATATCAGGATCTTAGAGGGTGAGCGGAAGGTTGGAAAGCGACCCAAGCCGAATCTCGTTACGGCTGCTTCCTTCCGGACCTGACCGGGTTGGCGAGGAGCCCGTCCACCCCAACCTTCCTGTGCGAGATATATGGGGCGAGGCTGAAGAACGCAAGAGGGGGAGCACAAGAGAAGAGTCGCCCTCAATCGACGATGAACAGTTTCGCACCGGTCTCGGTCACCGAACGATGCGCCGCGTCGCCGTTGTCGGAGACCTGATAGCTCATCCCCGGCGTGAGGGTGATGCGGCGACCGTCTTGCAGTTCCGAATGCAGCTCACCTTCGAGAACCAACAGAATATGGCCGCGGTTGCACCAGTGGTCGGCAACATAACCCGGCGTGTATTCGACCATGCGAACCCGGATGTCGCCGATATCGAGGGTGCGCCAAAGCGCCTTGCCGGTCTCTCCTGGATATTCAACCACCGGCACCGAACTCCAGTCCGTGGTGGTGAAGGGAAGTGTCGGGATTTTCATAGTGGCTCTCCTCAGGGACCAACGAGATTGTATCCGACGCCGGGATGATTTTCATCACGCCAATTCGCTGCGCCAGAGGCTGGAGGTTCACCAGAGGCTCTCGCGCGGTCGCTTTACCCTTGGGCCTGGCGGGCTAGCTGAGACCCGCCGTCCTGCGACAAGTTCAGGACGATGAACGGCTCCCACCTTCAAAATGCCCTCGCCACAGCTTGAGAAAACCCGACTGTCCGCACGCAGGCGCCTCAACCCGGGTTGGCTTTTTCGCCAACCGGCGCCTCCACCGCGCCCAGTGCATCGGCCAACCGAGACTGAGCGCTGCCCGGGCGCAAGGGTTGTTGCTGCGAGGCGTCCGGCGCCCAGCCGGTCATGGTGAGGATCTGGAAGGTCGCGGGAATCCGGCCGTCAGAGCCGGCGAAACGTTCTTGATAGATCTCCGCCGCGCGCAGCAACACACCGCGCCGTGTCGGCATTTTATGGCGCTCCAGCACGACGTTGCTCTCCCCCATCCCTCGCAGGTCGGCCATCAGCGCAAAAAGATTGTCATAGGTCACCGTCAGCACGTCACTATCGACCACGGGCAGCGCGAATCCGGCCCGCTGAAGCAACCCGCCAAGGTCAGGAATATCGGCAAAGGGCGAGACCCGGGGGCTGAGACCGCCGGCGACCTCCAGCTCTGCTGCGCTCAACACCTCGCGAAGCTCAACCAGGGTGTCGCCGCCGAGCATCGACGCCAACAGCATACCGTCTGGCCTAAGCGCCCGTCGGATCTGCACCAGCGCGCCGGGCAGGTCGTTCACCCAATGCATCGATAAACAGCTTAGCACTGCGTCCAGGCTGCCCTCGGCGAAGGGCAAGGCTTCTTCATCGCAAGCGATGGCCGGGCCGTGCGCCGCCGCCCGGATCGCCATTGCCGGCGATAGATCCGCATGCAGCAGTTTGGCGCCCTCCAACCCCGCCGGCCAGACCGTGGCGAGACCCCCGGTATGACAGCCAAGATCAAGCACCGTGCTAAAGCGCCGGCTTAGATCAAGCAATCGGTCGGCGAGGCGATCCGCCGCCTCGATCATCAGAAAATCGAATTTCTCGAAAGACCGCGCCGCCCGGTCACGGCGTGCCCGCAGAAGTTGGCGGTCGAAAATTGTCGGGTTCTGGTTCATCGCCGGACCATGCCACGGCGATGATGGCGGGAAACAGCCCTAATCCTTCCATAACCCGACTACGCGCTCTGTTTTGGGTCGGAAGGGGCGAATAGATGGTCGCTGAGCGGGCTGAATTGGCCAAAATAATGACCGGCGGCGCTCGGTGGTTGCTTGACGCCGTGCTGCCGCCTCGGTGTCCGGGATGCGGGATCATTGTCGACATTCCCGCCGCGGTGTGTGGCGGGTGCTGGTCGCGGATCGCCTTCATCACCGCGCCGATGTGCCAATGTTGCGGCACGCCGTTTGAGTTCACGGTCGCCGAGCGAAGCCTTTGTGGGCGCTGTCTGGCCGAACCGCCGGTCTATGGCCGGGCCCGGTCTGCAACGCTTTATGATGATGCCAGCCGGGGGGTTCTATTGCGTTTCAAACACGGCGATGGACTGCACCTGACCGGTTTGCTCGGCGCCTGGTTGGCGCGCGCCGGAGCGCCGCTGCTGGCAGACGCCGATTTGCTGGTGCCGGTGCCGTTGCATTGGACCCGGTTGTTCGCGCGCCGCTACAATCAGGCCGCCGCTCTGGCATTGGATCTTGGCGCACGCACGGATACCCTCGTCGATGTTCTGAGCCTGACGAGGGTTCGGCGAACCCCATCACAGGGAACCCGAACCCGGTCTGGCCGCGAGCGAAACGTCCGCGGCGCTTTTCAAGTTCTGCCCGACCGGGCAAACCTTATTCGCGGCAAACGCGTGTTGTTGGTCGACGATGTCCTGACCTCCGGCGCCACGGTCTCCGCCTGTACGCGGGTGCTGCTGAGGGCCGGCGCGGCCGGGGTCGATATCCTGACCATCGCCCGGGTTCCCTAACGCTGGTCAGCTCGCCAGCAGGACCGTGTTTTACGGACCAGCGGGAGTCGCTATCCGTTGGCAGGAAAGCCCCGGAGCGACTATCGTCTGGACCAACTCGGCGAGCGGCGCGATGAGCCCGCCGTCGAGCCCGTCAATCAAGACGGATCACTCAAGGGAGAGACTCATGGCGCGTATCGGATTCATCGGCTTGGGCAATATGGGCGGGCCGATGGCGCGCAATCTGATCAAGGCTGGACATAGCCTTAAGGTTTTCGATCTGTCGGAGGAGGCGGTCAATTTCGTCGTTCAGTCCGGCGCCGAGGCAGCCGAATCAGTAAAAGACGCGGCCAAGGGCGTCGATTTCGTCGTCACCATGCTGCCGGTCGGCGCCAATGTGCGCGAGGTGTTCATGAATGACGGTGTGCTTGCCGCCGCCGACCCCGGTACGGTGATGATCGATTCCTCGACCATTGACGTTGAATCGGCACAGGCAGCGGCGGCGGCGGCGAAGGAAGCCGGCTTCACCATGGTCGACGCACCGGTCTCCGGCGGCGTGACCGGCGCCGATGCGGGCACCCTGACCTTCATGTGCGGCGGTGACAGCGAGACCTTTGAGAAGGCCAAGCCGATCCTGCAAGGCATGGGCAAGAACATCATTCATTGCGGCGATTCCGGGCTTGGTCAGGTCACCAAGATTTGCAATAATATGCTGGCCGGCATCAATTCCCTGGCCGCCGCCGAGGCGATGGTGATGGGCGAACGACTGGGGGTGTCACGCGAGACCTTGTATAAGGTGATCTCCACTTCGACCGGGCGCTCGTATATTTTCGAGACCTCGAACCCGATGCCTGGCGTTGTGGCGACTTCGCCCTCAAGCAATAATTTCAAACCCGGTTTTATGGCCAAACTGATGCTGAAGGACCTTCGGCTCTCGCAAGCCGCCGCTCAAGCCGCCGGGTCCGCGACGCCGCTTGGCGCCGCCGCGACCGCCGCGTTCCAAATGCTGATCGAAAACGGTTTTGGAAACGATGACACCTCCAGCATCATCAAGGTCATCGATCCAAAGGTGAAATGACCTCGACGATCTCGCCAGGGTCTCAACTGACGAAGAAGGGAGCACCGCCATGTCGTCCCTGTCCCACCTCAAGGTGCTGGATCTGACCAACCATCTCTCCGGGCCGTATTGCGCCATGATACTCGCAGATCATGGCGCCGACGTGGTTAAGGTGGAAAACCCGAAGGGCGGCGATTCGCTTCGCATGACACCGCCCTTTCAAGAGGGCGAGAGCGCTCCCTTCATGTTGTGGAACCGCAACAAACGATCGGTGGCTTTCAACCTGAAGGACTCGGTCCACTTGAAGCATCTGCGCGAGATGATCCTTGTCGCCGATGTGCTGATCGAAAACTTCAAACCTGGTGTCGCTGAGCGTCTGGGGATTGGCTATGAGGCGGTGGCGGCGCTCAATCCGAGGTTGATTTATTGCTCGATCTCCGGTTTCGGACAAACCGGTCCTTACGCCCCGCGCGGCGGCTTTGATCTGATCGCCTGCGGCATGTCAGGGCTGATGGCGGTCAACGGGCCGCCGGACGGGCCGCCGTATCGCATCCCGGTTCCCGTGACCGATGTTTGCGGCGGCATGAACGGCGCCATCGGGATTTTGACGGCGCTGGCGGCGCGCGAGAAAACCGGTAAGGGCCAACTTGTCGACACCTCGCTTTTCGAGGCCGGTATCGCGCTCGGCGTCTATGAGGCCGCCAATGTTTTCGCCAACGGCGAGGTGCCGGAGCGGCTTGGCCAGGCGCATCGCGGCAGCGCGCCCTATCAATTGTTCCCGACCGCCGATGGCTACATGACGATCGGCGGCGCTCAGGATAATTTTTGGCGCGGCGCCTGCAAGATACTCGGCTGTGAGCATCTGATCGATGACCCTCGGTTCCAAAGCAAAGCCGACAGGGTGGCGAACAACAAGGCGCTGGTGCCGGAGATGGAGGGTTATTTCAAAAAACAAACCACCGCCGCCCTCTGCGCCGCCTTCGAGGAAGCCGGGATCCCGGCCGGGCCGGTGATGGACCATGTTCAGGTTTATAACGACCCACAAACCATCGCCCGCGAGATGGCGGTCGAGGTTGAGCATCCGAAAGTCGGGGCGATGAAAACCATCGGCATTCCGGTGAAACTGTCAGCCACGCCCGGCGCTATTCGGCGCTCAGCGCCGCTGCTCGGCGAACATACCGCAGAAGTGATCGCCGAGTGGGGCAACCTAGCGGTGGAAGCGGCGGACGACTGATACCATATGCACGACGGGCCGAAACGAGAGCCTTTTCGATACACCGCTTATTTGGTTCGCAATCTGGACCAACACGGCCAAACCGGAGATCCACCATGTTGAAATTTTACTACAATACCGCGCCGAACCCGATGAAGGTGGCGCTGTTCCTGGAAGAAGCCGGCTTGGAGTACGAACCTATCCCCGTTGACGGGCGCGCCGGCGATCAGTTCAAGCCGGAATATGTCGCAATCAACCCGAACTCCAAGGCGCCGTCCATCGTGGATGACGGCAACCCGGTTTTCGATAGCAACGCGATCCTGCTCTATCTCGGCGAGAAGACCGGCAAGTTCATGCCGAAAGACACGCTCGCTGCGCGTGGTGAGTTGCTGTCATGGTTGATGTTCGTCGCCACCGGGATCGGTCCGTATTCCGGCCAGTCGGTGCATTTCCGGCATTTCGCTCCGGAAGGCAACGAATATGGCGTCAACCGCTACCAGTTCGAGGCCGAACGACATTACGGCATTCTCAACGATCGCCTCGCCGACCGCCCTTACATGCTCGGCGATGACTACACGATCGTCGACATGTGCGTCTGGGGTTGGGCTCGCCTGGTGCCATTCGTGGTTGGCGAGGGAGCGCTTGAGGGCATGGTCAACCTGAAACGCCTGGTTGACGAGATCAGTGCCCGACCTGCCGCCGAACGCGCGCTGACGATCAAGGATCGCAACAGTCACGTTTTCAAGGCCGAGATGGACGATCAAGCGCGCAAATTCATGTTCCCACAAAATGCCCGCCTGGCGAGCTAGCGACCGTCAC
>JAQBUJ010000124.1 GCA_027623845.1 Pseudomonadota bacterium | reverse complement strand
CCCGGACGCGATAACTGGCCAGCGAATATCGCGCTGAAACGCGTCGGGTTTCGGGATCGTGGCCGGATTGACCGACCGGGCGTGAACGCGATGCTCCTGACCTTGGCGCGCGCGGTATTCAAGCCATAAAGAGCGTTCGACGGTTCCAAAGGCGAATCCCTCTAAACCGATCGCGCTCTCAGGTCTGCCGCGAACCGTACCGCCAAGCGGTCGATCGCCTGCTCCCAGCCGTCGGTTCCGGTGCGCATCTCGATCGAGACGCTGGGATACCAGGGCAGGGCGCCGCTCCCCAGGGTCGGCCAATAGTATCCATAAGTCGCGGTATAGGCCGGTACGCCCAAGGCGCCAGCGAGGGTAAGCGCCGCGGTATAGGCGCTGACCATCCCGCTGGTGGCTGCGATCAAGGCGGCGACCTCGTCCAGGTCGTTCATCGGGTCAAGACCGGGCGGGCGGATAACGTCGATGCCGAAACGTTGCTCGATCTGGGCCAGCTCGGGCTCCGGATCATCATATTGCAGAGTCACGAAGCGGATCCCCGGCAAGCTCAGGATCGGCGCCAGACTGGGGATCGGCGGATAGTACACATCGCCTTTGTCGCGCTGGCTCATCGACCGCCATGTCAAACCAAACACCGGCGCATCGCTTTCGCCGCTAAGCAAGGCGCGCCAATAGGCGATGCGGTCCGGATCGGGCGTTAACCCCGGGGGGCGGGGGGCGAAACTACGCCTGTCGCGGCGAAACAAACCCGGGAGCGATCCAGCGAATACATGGTAATCGGCGCCGAAATCCGTACAGACTTGGGAGTAATCGGCGGGTCGGTCACTGGTCTGGCGCGTCGACAGCCGCCCGAAGACCACGAGATCAGGAAATGACCGCTGAAACAGCGGTATCAGCCGGCTATCGCACTCAACGGCCAGGGCATCGAGGCGCTTGTCCGCCCACATGGCGAGTAGATCCGGCAAACATGTGGCGAATAGAAACTCATCCCCGAGCCCTTGTTCCGCGGCCACGAGAAGGCGTTTGCCCGGCGGCGGTCCGGATACCCAACCCAGTCCGGGCAGGCCTTGAGTTGCGTCGGCGGCAGTGCGGGCGAATCGTGCCTCATAGGCATCCCAGCCGGCACCGAGTCGCCCATCGCCAAGCAGATATGTCGCCAGATTGAACTGAAGCGTGCGGTTGGTCGGGGCCAGCAGCCTGGCGCGTTCACCAAGCCGCACCGCCTCACCGGTGACGCCGGTGCGGTGCAGGCTTTGGGCAAGGTTGGCGGTGCCATCGACCAATCCTGGATCAAGCAAACAGGCGCGTCTGGCCGCACTGCCGGCATCCTCGACCCGGTCGTGATCGAAATCGACCGCCGACAGCCCGGCCCACAGGCCGGCGACCAACCGGTGACGCCGGATACCCTCCAGCAGAACCGTGCGGGCCTCGTCCCGGCGTTTGAGCCGCCGGAGATGATTGCCGAGATTGACGGTCGCCTCGCTATAGGCCGGGTCAAGCTCCATCGCCCGTCGAAACCCGGTCTCGGCATCGTCGTCGAGGCCCTGATCGGCGCGGAGCATGGCGATATTGAACCAGGCGCGCGGCGCTTGCGGGTCCAGCTTAAGGGCGCGCAGCAACGCGATATTACTCACCTCGGGTCGGCTGGTCAGCCGGGCGACAGCGCCGAATTCAATCCAGGACAATACATGGCCCGGTTGCAGATGGGCCGATGCCCGAAAGGCGGTATACGCTTGTTCACGGCGGCCGGCCTGATCAACGAGCTGGCCAAGATTGAAGGCGATGCTGGGCTCTGCCGGGGATAACAGCATGGCCCGGATGAGCGGGTCTGGCGCCGCTTCGAGATTTCCGCTTTGCGCTTGGGCAAGGCCAAGATTGGCATGGAAGTCCGCCCGGATAGGGTCGATCTGGATGGCGCCAATGAACAGGTTTGCCGCTGGCTGGTACGCCTGTGCCTGCAACGCCGCCATGCCGCATAGGAAGGCTGCATCGGCATTATTTTGATCGGATTGCAGGATCTCCTGGTAGGCCAGGATTGCCTCCGCCAACTTGCCTTGACGATGCAAGGCCAGCGCGCCGCCGAGAGCAGGGTCACGCGCGGCGGCGGCCAGCGCCTGTTTCACCGGTCGTCCTTCGGTTTTTGACGAAGCGTCGTCGAAGTCACTGGCAATTTTTGACGAAGCGCCGCCGCTACCGGCTCGAAACAAACCGACCAAGGCTCCAATACATGCTTGGAGAAGCTGCGCATTGTTGGAAAGCCGGGAAAGCCGTCGGTGCCAAGCCGGGTGAAATTGGGTCGAAGATGCACCACCCAGGTCGGCACTCCCAGGGCGCCGCCAACCCAGCTGACGGTGCTGCTTGGGCAGATGATCAGATCGAGGGCCGCCGAGAGCGCGAAGATGGTTTCAAAGTCATCCGACAGGTCGGCATCCTCGAATACCGTAATCTCGCATCCATGCCGGTCCCGAGCCTCGGCGATCTCCTCTGCCCATCCCGTGCCATATTGCATCGAAATAAACTGGGTGCCGGGGAGTGCGAACAGGTCCGCCCAGTCATCCAGCGTGGTGTAGTGGGTGTTCCTGAACCGGCTTAACGCTTTGCTGCGCCAGGAAAACCCAATCTTCAATCCTGGCCCGAGCGCCGCCAGTCGATCGCGCCAGGTTACGACACGAGCCGCATCGGCGATCAGATATGACGTCGCCCCTTGGTATGCGGCAAGGTCGCTGCGGCAGTGCTGAAACAGGCTCCCAGCTTCGATCGCAAGCTCGATAGGTGGGGTTTTCGGCAACCATTCATAGGTCTGTACCGGTTTGAACCGGTCGCCGGAGCGGCGTACCGGCTCCACCGTTGCGGCTCGGAATGACCGGCGGAACACGCCCAGCAACCGTGCATCACACTCGATCACGCAGTGTTCGGCCGAGGCGATCACCTCCGGCAGGCAGCTGGCGAACAGGATTTCATCGCCGATGCCTTCTTCGGCAGTCACCACCAGGCTGCGCCCGGATAGCGGCGCGCCATCCCAACGCGGCGGGCGGCCTCGATGCTCGATCGCGTCCCGAGCCTCCAGCCGAGCCTCCCGCAATGCCCAACCCTGCTGAATGTGTCCAGCGGTAAGCAGTTGCAGCGCCCTGCGGGAGCGAATTTGCGGGTCCCCTGGTGTCAGTTCCAAGGCGCGGGCGGAATGTTCCAGGGCCTCAGTCGCCCGGTCTTGCAGGAAATCGACCTCGGCTAACCCGGCATGCGGCGCGGCGTAAAGCGGCTGGACCGCCAGCGCCGCACGAAAACTGCGCTCGGCGTCCGAATAGTCCATGTAGTTGATGTAGAGGAAACCGAGATTGTTCCAGCTCTCCGTTAGCGCTGGCGCCAGAACCAACGATCTCTTCAAGGCCGTGGCCGCTTCGTCGAGTTGCTGCAAGTCCATGCAACTGGTGGCGAGGTTAACCCAGACCTTGTCCGAAAGCGGCAGGAGTTGCGTCGCTTGGCGGTGCAGATCGATCGCCTCGGCGGGCGCGCCGTGGGCCCGCTTGGCGTTACCCAGATTCATCCATGCCATGCCATGGCGAGGATCGAGCCGGACCGCCTTGGATAACGCCCGAATGGCATCCGAGGTTTTGCCTCGGTTCAACAAAATAGCGCCGAGATTGGATAGCGCGTCGGTCATGTTGCGATCCTGCGACAAGGCTTGGCGGTAGGCCGCCTCGGCTTCCATGGTGCGGCCCATCGCCTCCAAAGCCTGGCCCAGATTATTGTGAAATTCTGGGCGTTTCCTGGTCCGGGCGATGGCTTTTTTGATCAGGGTGACACCGGTCTCGGAATCGCCGGTCTGATGCCTCGCCACGCCGAGTAGATGCAGGGCGTCGGCATGGCCCGGCTCGATTTGCAAAATGGCGTCATAGAGGCGAATGGCGTCGTCAATCCGTCCCTGCTGGTGCAGCAGAAGGGCGGTTTGCAAACCCTGTTGAATGTCCGGAACAGTCATCGCGGCGGCTCAGAGCTTGAGACCGTGGACCATGTCGGCGGCCAAAGGCGCGCCGCGCGTCAGGTCCCGCGCCGCTGTTTTGCCGAGTACGGATTTAAGGTGTCGCGGCGCCAGACCAAGGTTTGGCCGGATCGACCTGACATTGGCCGGCGTCAGTGCTTCACCGGCGCGAATATCGGCGACCACATAGAGGCTGCGGCGGGCGATAAGCGTCCCCTGTTCCGCCTCGTTCGGTCGGTAGTTCGGTCGGCCAAGCGCGGCATGGGCGGCGCGGCTGTCCTCGACCAGGCGCTTCAACTCGTCCGGTTCCAGTGAAAATGCGCTATCGACGCCGCCATCGGCGCGGGCCAGGGTGAAATGTTTTTCGATCAGAACCGCGCCCTGCCCGACCGCAACCGCGGCGGCGAAGGTATCGAGCGTATGATCGGACAATCCAACCGGGGCGCCGAGGCGGGCAGAAAGATCGCCAATCGTCGAAAGATGAGCCTGATCCAGCGGCGTCGGATAGGCGCTGATGCAATGCAGGACCAAAATTTGCGTCGCGCCGGCGGCGCTCGCGGTGGCCACGGCCTCGGAAATTTCCTCGAAGGACGCCATCCCGGAAGAGATAATCAAGGGTTTGCCGGTCGCGGCGCAGGTCTCGATCAGCGCCAGGTCCACGATCTCCGGCGAGGCAATCTTGTAGGCCGGCGTGTTAAGGGACTCGAGCAAATCGATTGCTGTCGGATCGAAGGGCGCGGAAAACAACGTGATGCCGATTTGCCGTGCGTGCTCGAACAATCGTTCATGCCATTCCCAAGGCGTATGGGCTTCCTGGTAAAGCTCGTACAGGCGTCTGCCGTCCCAAAGCCCGCCCTCCAGCACAAACCCTGGGCCATCGTGGTCGATGGTGATGGTATCAGCGGTATAGGTCTGCAACTTGACCGCGTCGGCGCCGGATTGCTTGGCTGCGTCGATTAGGCGGATCGCCCGATCAATCTGGCCGTTGTGGTTGCCCGACATCTCGGCGACGATGTAAGGCGGGTGCTCTGGCCCGATCGACCGTCCGTCGATGCTGAAGGGTTCCGCCATGGTGGTGTCCATCACTGTTTACCGTCTCGACTGTCAGGAAAGTGTGCGGGATTCGCACTGATGAAGATAGAGGACGTCTCGTTGTTGATAAACCCACCGGCAAGACGTCAGCGTCGAATCGCCCGAAGGATAGGCTTGGTATGTCGATAGGGATTTTGTTGATCCGCGCCGATGCCGGCCCTCGTGTTGGGGCCGGCCATCTGATGCGCTGCCTGGCCTTGGCCGAGGCCTGGCGTCAGCGCGGCGGTGAGGTGGTCATCATCTCTGGCGACTTACCCGGCGGATTGACCCGGCGGGTAGCGTCCGCGGGAGCCAGCAGCCGGATAGTTTCCGCGGATCAGGACAATGGGGGCTGGCTCGCCGAGACGGCGACGGCTGAGGACGCAGCATGGATCGTCATTGACGGCTATGGATTCGGCCCCGATTACATGGCGGCTGCCGGTCAGTCCGGCCGACCGTTATTGATGATCGACGATGACTCGCGCCACGATGTTTATCCGGTGCAGGCGCTGCTGAACCAAAACCTGCATGCGCGGGCCGAGGACTATGCCGACAAGACCGACGCCGTTCTGATGCTTGGGCCGCGTCACGCCTTGATCCGCAGCGAGCTGAGCGCCTGGAAGGACTGGGTAAGGCGCGTGCCGGTACGGGCCAACCGGATACTCGTCACGCTCGGCGGCGCCGATCCGGGCGGGCATACCGCAAAAGCGATCGAGGCGTTGGCGGCGCTGCAACAGCGGACTCCGGATCTTGATCTACAGGCCCGGGTGGTTGTCGGCGGGGCCAATCCACGCCTCCCTGCGCTGCGTGCGGCGGCAGCCGGCCATAGCGAAATAGACATACTTTTCGATATTCAAGACATGGCGGAACAAATCAGCTGGTGCGACATCGCTCTGTCGGCCTCCGGCTCGACGGTATGGGAGCTTGCTCTGTTTCAAACGCCGATGTTGCTCGCCACCGCCGTGCCGGTCGAGGAACCGGTAGCCGCTAGTCTGGCGGATGCCGGGGCTGCTCTGGCGCTGGGGCGTCTGGAAGACCAAGACGCCGCTGCGATCGCGGCGGCGATATTGGCGCTGGCGGATGACCCGGCGCGGCGAACCAGCCTTGCCGAGGCGGCGTCGCGACTGGTCGATGGAAATGGCGCGGCGCGTGTTGTCGACCAGATGCTGGCGATCTCGAACGCGCGCGGTTAACCGCGCCTGGCCGCACCGACAAGCCGAGCGGCCAGCTGCGACTTGATTTAGGCGCGCCGGGTATCATCCGCTTTTCAACAATTTTTATTCGTCGCCTTGGCGACCCCCACTTCCGCGAGGGCAGACCTCAGGGTCCACGCCTGAGACCGTTCGGCAGCGCGAATGGCGACAAATCGCTCTTATTCCTCGCTCACCCGTCACGTTGACCATACTCAGGCATGGGTCCTGCCGTGCGCCAGGACGACAGGGGAGAGTTTACTGAGCAGTAGCGCGGCGCTGGCCAGACTCGATTAAATCGCGCGGGACTTCACCAGCGTTTCTATGAACTTCATCCGTCGCCCTGGCGAAAGGCAGGGCCGAAGCCTGAGACCGTTCGGCAGCGCGAATGGCGACAAATCGCTCTTATTCCTCGCTCACCCGTCACATTGGCCGTGCTCAGGCGTGGGTCCTGCCGTTCGCCAGGAGGACGGTTGAGTTTTTCCCGGACAGCAGTGTGAACGCGCGCGGTTGACCGCGCCTGGCCGTGGTACCAGTCTTGGGCTCGTCTATTGTCAGGATCGGAGATCCACATGCGTTTCGGATGGCTTACCCTTGCCCTGTCGCCCTCGCCGGACGAGGACGCGGCGCGGATTGGCCAGATCATTGAGCAGGTTCAGGAAGCCGAGGCGCTTGGATTTGGCGACGTCTGGCTGACCGAGCATTATTTCACCGGCGAAAGCGTCTACAACGACGCGATTATGTTTGCTGCGGCGCTGGCGATGAAAACCGAGCGCATCCGCATCGGTTTCGCGGTGGTGCAGATGCCGTTTCATCATCCCGTCCGTCTGGCGACGCAATTGGCGCTGCTCGATAACCTCTCGGGCGGCCGGATCGATGTCGGGGTCGGCAAGGGAACGATCTATAACGAGTATGAATTCGTCGGCCATGGTCTGCGCAGCGACGACAGCCGAGAGCGCATGGAGGAGGCGGTCGACATTCTCCAGCGCGCCTGGAGTGAGGCGCCGCTGGATTATAACGGTCGATTCCACACGCTCTCGATTCCCGAAATTCGACCAAAACCGGTGCAGCAGCCTGGGCCGCCGCTGTGGCGTAGCGTGATCTCGCCAGGGTCGTTCACTGAATGCGGCAGACTTGGCATCCCGATCCTGACCGCGCGGTTGCCGGTTGAGCGGATCAGTGAACGCTGGGCGCTTTACCGGGCAGGGCTGGAGGAGGGCGGCCATGACGCGGCGACCCGCGAGCGACTGCTGGAGCAGAGCGCCCTTTGGCGCAACGTCTATGTGGCCGATTCCGACGCCCAGGCCGAGGACGAGTTGGCGGAACTGTTAACCCGGACGCGGGAACACATGATGCATGTCCGTGAGGCTTTCAATCCGAAGGACTTTAAGGTCGATCCACAGATGCTGAATGCCTGGACCGACCCGGCGGTCAGCCACGGCGAAGGCGTCGCCATGGCGATGGAGACGGGATCGATCTTCGGCGCTCCGGCGCGGGTGCGCGAGCAAATCGCCGAACTGCGCGACGTTGGCGTGCGCCACCTGCTCTGCCAAACCGGGTTCGGCGCCATGGATCACGATCAAAACCTCACCTCGATGCGCCGTTTCGGTCAGCAGGTGATGCCAGCGTTCCAGTGAATTCGTGATAAGCTCCAGACGGCC
>JAQBUJ010000123.1 GCA_027623845.1 Pseudomonadota bacterium | reverse complement strand
CTCGGTTTCGACCGGGAAACGGACCCAGCGATAGGGCGTTGAGTGCAGGCGCTTCTGGGTCACCCCGCGCAGTTGGATGTTGCTGATCAGCGCCTCGTCCCAGAACCGCGCGGAGTCTTTCCATTCCTCGCGCAGTACGTCCTCGAAGCCAAAGCGCTTGCCAAGTTCAATCCATATCCAGCCATCGGGCTTGGCTTGACCCGGCGGATCAATCATCCGGTCGATCCAGACGATCCGCCGATCCTCGCAGGCGCGGCCGACCTCGCCCTTCTCGATCCCCGTCGCCGCCGGCAGCACATAATCGGCCCAGGCGCTGGTCTCATTGGGAAAGATGTCCACATGCACCAGCAGATCAAGCGCGGCGAAGGCCTTGCGGGTCTCGGTCTGGTCCGGCCACAGCGCCATCGGGTTGTTATTGGCGATTACCGCCCGGAGCGGGTAGGGCCGATCCTGGAGCATTGCCTCGGTCCAGCCGACCGGACTGGTGCGCAGCTTCGGTCGGGTGATCTTGGCGCAGCGCTCCTCGGGGATGTCGAGATCGATCGGCAGCGAGGCCGACATGTTGAAATAAGCGCCGCCGGCCCGGCCCCAATTGCCGGTGATCGCAGCGATAAACATCAGCACCCGGTTCGATTGGGTTGAGTTCATGTGCTGGTTGATGCCGCGACTGCCATAGATAATGCAGCCATCGGCCGCCGCGATCTCCTCGGCCAGCCGGCGAATGTCGTCGGCGGCGATATCGGCGATCGGCGCCGCCCAGTCCGGCGTGTAACCCTTCTCGACGATGAAATCGCGCCAGCGCTCCCAACCCAACACCCAGGCATCGCAAAATTTCTGGTCGTGCAGATTATGGCTCAGAATGTGATGGGCAACCGCCAGCCCTAAGGCCATATCGCCGCCCGGGCGGATCGCCAGATGCCAGTCCGCCTTCGAGGCGGTCACAGTTTGGCGGGGATCGATGGCGATCATCCGCGCGCCGCGCTTGAGCCGCCAATCGTTGATCATTCCAAAATGAACCGGTCGGGTTTCGGCTTGATTGTCGCCCCAATAGACATGCAGAGCCGCCGATCCCATATCGCCTTCGGTATAGGTATTGCCCGGCCCGCTATAGCCCTGGATCATCGAATAGGCGAGGTTCTTGCCGGACGAACAAAACGGCTCAGTGGTCACGAAATTCGGCGTCCCCCACAGCTTGGCGAACATCCGGATATAGCCGCGATTGGTCAATGTGCCGGTGCGGGTGCCGGAGAACAGGCCCAGGGCTTCCGGGCCATGCTCGGCGCGAATTCCGGCCAGTTTTGCGCCGATCTCGTCCAGCGCCTGGTCCCAGGAGATTGGCTCAAACGCATTCTCGCCGCGCTCGCCGACCCGTTTCAACGGTTGGGTCAGCCGTTTGGTGCTGGAATAAAGCTGCAGCGAGAGTTGTGATTTCGGACAGACCCGACCCTGCAGAACGGGGTCTTCCTCATTGCCGGTCACCTTGACCAGCCGGTCCTTGTGGAAATGGAATTTCGTCGTGCAACTGTTGAAGCAAATGTTACAGCCGCCGGGCTCAATCCGGTCGGCCAGTCGATCAACCCGCTTCACGCCGTAAGGATAGGCGGTGGCATCGCCAGCCATCGCGTGGCCCGGATCAATCACCGCCGGAACTGTCCGTTCGCGCGCGTCGAGCGTCGGTCGCGATGGGGCGGTGCGGTCCAGATAGATTGTCGACGGGCCAAGCAGGAACGGGTCATTGTCGATCCGCCGGCGGCCCTGCGCCGTGGCCTGGCGATCCAAGGCGTCGCGCTCTCCGAAGCTGATGGCGTTGGTCGGGCAGACCGAGGCGCAGGCGGTGGTCGGCTCATCATCGGCGCGGCGCTCGACGCACAGGTCACATTTGACCGCGTGATGGCCGCCGGCGTCATAACCCATGGCGCCGTAGGGGCAGGCCGACACACAGATCCTCGTTCACCTGGACGATGCCGGTTTGCGGGTCCTTGGTGATGGCTTTCGGTTCCACCGGACAGGCGCGCAGGCAGGCCGGTCGTTCGCAGTGCTGGCAAGCCAGGGCAAGAAAATCCAGCGGCGGGCGGTTCTGATTTTCCTCCGACGCGGGGCCGCCGAGCCAAACCACCCGGTTGCGCCGTTCACCCGGGCCAAGCGCATGCTCGGCCTTGCAAGCGACCTCGCAGCTTTTGCATCCGGTGCAGCGCTCCAGGTCGATCATCAACGCCAGGCGTGTCATGAGCCCCACTCCGCAAGCCGCCACCAATAGACCGCCCGACCATCGGCGGCATAGCCGGCGAAAACCGTGACGGTGACCACATGGATGAGCAGCCCGGCGACGAAACCCCAGGCCAGCAGACGATGCAATGGCCGCCAATATGCCTGGGCCGGCGAAACCGAAGCCCGGGTGCCGATCAACCGATGCTCCTCCATCACCGCGCGATGATAGGCAAGCGCGGCCCAGGGGGCGGTAATCCAATGGCGGGGCGTGAGCGAGAACACCGCCTCAAGCGCGCCGGGGTCAATGGTGCTGAGCAGGGATTGCTTAAGGATAATCAGCTCGGCCAGCCGGGCCCGCGTCGTCTCGTTGGGTTTGGAGAATCCGCCCAGCTTGGAGCCGAATGTCCGGGCCATCCGCTTTGACCCGGCGAGCCGTGACCAGACGCCGAGCGCCACCAAGCCCGCCAGCGCTAGTAACAACAAACTCGGAATTTTCATCAATGAGCCGGTGGAATGTACGATCACCAATACGCTTCCGACGCTGGCCAGCCAGACATGGGCCCGAAAGCCGGCTTTGCCGGGGCGGCCGATCTTTTTCAGCAAGACCGCAACGAAAGCAGCGGCGATGAGGATCGAGCCGATGATCGCCGCGCTCTGCAATAACGGGCCGCCGGGCCGTCCCAGATCCTCGGGCAAGCTCGGCGAGAGGACCAATCCAACCAAGGCGGCAGCAACTGCGGCGATGACGATGGCGGTGAGGCGGGAATCGGCAAGGTCGGTGTCGTTGGAAGAGGCCGGCTGGCCTGTCAGCACGGTCGGTCGCCCTTGAGGGTGATCCGCTGCATGTGCCGGCGCTGACCCGCATAGTCGTTCACCGCGTGGTGCAAGGTTGTGCGGTTGTCCCAGACGGCGACGGATCCAGCCCGCCAACGAAACCGGCAGGTAAACTCCGGGCGGATCATGTGATCGCAGAGATAGTCGATCAGCGGCGCGCTTTCCTCGACCGTCATGTCGCTGAAACGCAGGGTGTGAGACCGGTTGAGATAGAGCGATTTGGCGCCGGTTTCCGGGTGCGTGCGGACGATGGGATGCGCGTTCTCATAGGTTTTGGCTTGGGCTTCGAATGCGTCTTTCATCGCATCGAGCCGGGCCATGCCGGCGGCGCGACCGCCTTGATAGCCCTTCTCGGAAGAATTCACCCCGGCGAGACCGGCCAGCAGCTTCTTCATGCCCGGCGACAGCGCGTCATAAGCCAGTGTGGTATTGGCGAAAAGCGTGTCGCCGCCAAATGCGGGTGTCTCCAGCGCATAGAGCGTCGTACCCAGAGCCGGACAATCCATATAGCTGGTGTCGGAGTGCCAGGAGCCGCCGAAATTCTTGGTGTCGGCCTCGGTCTTGATGATCTCAATCACCTCCGGCGTCTCCGGCAGACCCTTGATGAAGGGATAAATGTCCGGCTCGCCGAACAGCTGGGCGAACTGAACGAATGCCGGTGGTGAGAGGCTCTGATCGCGGAAAAACAGAACCTTGTGCGCCAGGAAGGCGGCATGAATGTCGTCGGCGGCCTGGTTGGAGATCTCGCCGGCCAGATCGATGCCCGAGATTTCGGCGCCGAGCGCGGTCGATAGTGGAGCGATATGCATGCTCTGGTGTTCCATCCGGCCCAAGTCTTCCATCCAGCCCAAGTGTTCTATCCGATAGCGTTGGCCCAAGGTAAACCGGAGGAACTCCGGAAAGAAAGGGCCGTCGGGTATCCGCAGCGCAAAAAGCTCAAGCGTGTTTTGGCGGCTTGGCCAGCAGAATTAATACCGTCGCCAATAGCGACAGACCAGCGAAGACCTGCAGCGACAGGACGTAATCTCCGGTCCAGTCGCGCAACACGCCGGATATCAGCGGGCCGGTGGCCTGCGCGCTGACCTGGACGCTGAGGGCGACGCCGCGGATCGCGCCGAAGCTTTTGCGGCCGAAATAGTCGGCCCAAGCGATCGGCGGTACGGTCAGCAGCCCACCGAGCCCGACGCCAAAGACTGCGGCGGCAATATAGGCCTGTGCCGGCTCATGCACCCAGATCATCGCCAAGCACCCAGCGGTCATGAACAGGCCGCTGACCGATAACACCAAGCGGATGCCTAATCGGCGCACCATCATGCCGCAGAAAAAGCCAAAGACGCCGGTGAACAGCGAGAACGCGGCGACCACGGTCGCGGCGATGGTCGGGTCCAGCCCTCGCTCGATCAGCTGCGGCGCCTGGTGCAGGCTGACCCCGGACTGCACCGGATAACCGAGAAAGGTGAACCCCAGCAGCATCCAAAAGGCCGGCGTGCGCATGGCCTGGGCGCGGGTGAAGACCGGTTCCGGTTTGCTGGCTCCATTCCGGTTGCCACCGGCCCCGGCGTCGTCGATGTCGCCATCCGGTTGCAATCCCAGGTCTTCCGGCCGGCGCGCCATCAAAAGGAAGGTCGGCAGAAACCCGACCACCAGCACGGTCAAGCCAACCGCGACCCAGCCAGCGCGCCAACCGCCGCCGATCATGGCGAAATGGGCGATCAGCGGCATCGCCGTCAGACCGACCATCAACGCCACCGTGACAATCGAATTGGCGATCGGTCGGCGCCGGATGAACCAGTTGTTGACCGCCCCGTAGATGCCCAGGTCAAACGGCCCGGCGAAATTCATCCGCGCCACGCAGAACAATAGATAGAACACCAACAGCGATTGTGTCTGAGACAACAGGAGCGCCGCCACGCCGGTGATCAACACCGCCCAGCACAGCATTGCACGGGCGCCGTGGCGGTCGACCAGCGGGCCGAGCAGGGGCGAGGAAAACGCCGCCAGCACGCCGCCCAGCGATACCGCGCCGGATATTTCCGACAGGGACCAGCCAAACTCGGTGGTCATCGGCGCGATGAAAATCGTCAGAGTGGCGACCGCAGGGCCTTGCCGTGCGAACCCGGCGCAAGACGCACAACCCAAAACCACCCAGCCATAGAAAAATGGCAGGCGTCGCGAGAGCATGTGGTGCAATGCGAGCACGGTACCCGGTATCCCCGATCTTGGTATTTCTGGTTCAAGTATCGCCGGAGGTCAGCCCGCTTCCAACGCGATCTTGATCTCGCCAAAATCGCCGAACCGGGCGACAGCGGTGCTTCCGGGACTAATTTCCCGAAGCAAAGTGGCGCTGCCGGTGGTGACGTATTGGCCGGCCCGCAGACCGATGCCCCGATCTGACAGCTCATTGGCCAACCAGGTCAGGGTCACCACCGGATCGGTGCGGTTTTCCATCGGGTTGGGCGGTTCCAGCTCACCGCCATCGACGCGCAGTTCGATTGGGATATCAAGCAGCGACAAATCGCGCCAGTCCTGGACTTGCGGTCCGGCAACGAGGCCGGCGCCGGCCGAGTTGTCGGCGATGATCGCCAGCCGTTGAACCTCGGTGTCGGGGATGTGCATGCCGTTAAAGAACCGGGTTCCGACGATTTCAAAGGTGAAGGTGAGGGTCGCCGCCGCCATCACTTCGGCGCGCTCATAGGGATCGCTCCGCACCGGTAGGTCGGCGTTCAATTGGAAACCGATCTCACTTTCGATGGCTGGGCGGTGGATGGCTTGGCGCGCCGGCAGGACCGCCGAGCCGGCATATAGATGCGAGCCGAAGATACGCCCGATCATCGGTCCTGGCGCTCCGGCCACCTTCCAGCCCACGACCTCGTCACCGATAACGGCGGCCATGGCGGTTTGAATCGCCGCCGCCTCGGCGAAATCGCCAGGGTAAAGATGGTCCGGCAATCCTTCCAGCAGGGCGGATTGGCTCCAGGCGCCGGCCAACAGCACGCCCGCCTTGGCGACATCGTCGTCTCGCATGGCCATCGGTATTCCCTTTATTCAGCCGCTGTGGCGGTGCGGCCGGAATCGGCATGCTGCGAGAACATCGGCATCACTTCCTCGGCGAGAAGGGTAAGCGAACGGCGGCAGAACGCCGGGTCGTCCCACTCATGGGCCATCGTCGTCAGCACCCCAAAAGGCCCGGTCAGATCGCGCAAGGCGACGAGTTTGTCGACCACGGTCGACGGAGATCCCCAGGCGACCTGATATTCCGCGACGTCCTGCCAGGTCAGGGAATCCGGATCGGGATGGCCTTCTGGTGCGACGAACTTGGCCAAACCGCGCGATTTCAACGAGGTCAGCAGATAGCGATACCAAAAGCTGATCGGGCCATCGGGGTTCATGATGTAGTCGTGGGCCTCCTGATCGCTCGGGGCGACGACGATGCTGCGCGAGACCCGCCAGATATCCGGGTCGGCGCGGCGTCCAGCCTTCTCGCAACCCTCGGCATAAGTGGCCCAATGGCTGGCGGTATAGCGCGGGTGCAGGAACGCCGCGCCGGAGATCGGGATCCACCCGCGCTCACCCGCGATCTTGGCGCTGCCCGAGCTGGGAGACATGATCGAGATGGCGATTGGCGGGTGCGGCTGCTGGAATGGTTTGGGGAATTCGCCGACACCGTAGTCGACCCGGCCCATATCCTGGATTTTGACGCTCCAGTATTTGCCCTGGCGGTTATACGGAGGCTTGCCCTCCCAGATCGCCAGAATGTGCTCGATCGACTCCTGGACCATGGCGCCGCGGTCGGTATCGCCGCCGACCTCGAACAGCTCGACATCCGAAGACAGGCTGCCGGTGCCGATGCCCATCTGAAAGCGACCCTTGCACAGGTGATCGAACATCGCCGCCTGACCGGCCACTTGCGCGGGATGATGTTGGGGCAGACAAAACACGCCGGTACCCAGCTTGATCCGCTTGGTTTGCTCGATCAGCGTCGCCAAGAAGACCAGCGGCGCGGTGATCGGCTCTGATGTCGCCGAGGTATGCTCCCCGACCCACACCTCGTCAAAGCCGAGCTTATCGGCCAGCAGGATGGTTTGTCGGTCGTCTTCCAACACCTGAGTGAAGTTGCGTTTCGGGTCGTGGACCGGCTGCATGAACATTCCAAGGCGCATCGAACTGGCCTCCTTGTCGTTTGCGATGGCGATTGCTAGGGATAAGCATAGCACGCGGCTTTGTGTCATTCATGATCGCTATTGGCGTGACGCGCATTCATCCGAAGACCGTTTTTCATCGCTGAGAAACCCTCGACCTTCATGATGATTGTACCGAGGGCCCGGCGTTTTGAGTCTTGAAAAGCTGCGCCGCCAAGCGGTGCGGTGGCGGGATGGAGGAAAAACATGCGGGCGTCGGTCATCATTTCCGCCCTGGTTGCGGTGCTGGTCGGGTTCGGCGGTTCGGTGGCGATTATTCTGTCGGCGGCGCGGGCAGTGGAGGCCAGTGCGGTGGAGACCTCCTCCTGGGTCTCGGCTCTGTGCTTTGCGATTGCCGGGATCACGGCTTTTCTCAGTATCCGTCACCGCCTGCCGATCGTTGCGGCCTGGTCTACCCCGGGGGCGGCGCTGATCGCCGCGTCGGTTGGGGTGTCGATGGACGCGGCGGTAGGCGCGTTCTTCCTGGCTGCGGTATTGCTGTTGCTGACCGCCGCCATTCGCCCGTTAAGCGTATTGATCGAGAAGATCCCGACCGCCATCGCATCGGCGATGTTGGCCGGCGTGTTGTTCGAGTTCGTCGTCGCGGTCTGGGGGTTTCTGCAAACCGAGTGGCTGTTGGTGCTGCCGTTGTTGGTTGGTTTTGCGATCCTGCGCCTGTTCTCACCGTCCTGGGCGGTGCTGGCGGTCTTGTTGATCGGCGTGGGGCTGGCGCATGTTCTGGGCATGACGTCGCC
>JAQBUJ010000122.1 GCA_027623845.1 Pseudomonadota bacterium | reverse complement strand
CAAGGAACCATCACCATGCACCAGTATCCGACCGGGTCGGTAAATCCAGTAACCGGTCACGGTCAGCACCACCCGTTTCGCCCGCCCCTTCTCGCCCCACAACGCAGCGGTTTCTAAAACCGACGTCTTCAAATGCTCGGCAAAGGCTGATGTCGGTTTCAGACCAGGCGCCAGCCGGACCGTAACATCAACAATGTGAAACGGTTCGCGCCCGGCCATTTCTCCCGGCGCGGCGCAACCAGCTAGGGCCAACGCCAACGCGGCCACCGCGAGCGTTCGCGGCGGCACGAAACACGAAAGGGCGAAACGAATCCAAAGCATCGCAAGAGTCTACCCCGTTCCGGCGGCGGGTACAGTCTCTCGCTGATCTCGCACCCGTCGCCCAGCCACCCACACGTCAACGCCGGGCGCTGCGCCCTCCGGTTATTCCATCGCCTCTTCCGCCAGCACGCCGCGGCGGCGAATTTCGGCGAGGAAGGTCGGGCGGTCGATTTCGCCGGCGAGCCGGGCCTTGAGCAGCAAGTCGATCTCGTCGGCATCGCGGCGGCCGAGACCAAAATCCTGGTGGACCGAGACCTTACCGGCGGCTTCCGGCGGCAGGTCAAGCCAACGCGCGGCAAGCCCGAGCGCACTCGACAGGCCGTCCTCAAGCCCGCGCACGATCGCCGCCAGCGCGGAATCCGTTCGCTCGGCATCGATCATCCGCTGGGTCGCAGTCGCTTGGCCCTGGCGGTGCGAGAGCAGGTCGAGCCCCATCACCGCCATCCGATCTTCCAGATCCACCAAATCCTGGCGACCGGCGGCGATCGCCGCGCCGCTATGCTCGACAAAACGCAGATCAGCGCCCTCGCCTTCGCCGATGATCATCCGGTTCGGACCGATCTCAACACCGCCGTCGCCGGCTTTCAGATTTTTAGCGAACAGGATCGGCACCCTGGCGACATGCAGGATGTGGCGCTGGTCCGAGGCGGATTGCCAATGCGCCAGGTTGAGCCAGGCCAGGTCCATCAACGGCGCCCGCGCGGTCATGAAACCACGACGTTCCGCATGGATGGTGACCAGCGGGATGGTCGGCAGACTGGAGCGGCCCTCGCGGACCCGGCGCCAGACCTTGTCTGTCGCTTTGTCGGCTGCGACGGTCCCGTCGTTGGTTCCGGCCCCGGACTCGCGCCAAACCTCATAGCCGCCGGGATGCAGCACCCGGATCTGATCGACGATGCGATCGCCCCAGGGACCATCGGGCTCAATCACGCGCTCGCGGATCCGAACTCGGTCAAGCCCGGCCTCGCCATGACGCCAGCCGATCAGGTCCTGGGCCTGTATATGCACCAGATAAGGTCGATCGCCCCGGGCTCGCTCCTCGGCGAGATTAGCGCCGGACTCGCCGATGGGATGGTCGACCAGAACATGGGTCAACCCATCGGTCAACGCTGCCGCCAGCACATCTCGGGCGAACACCGTCAAATTCCGTCCGGACCGATCAACATCGCCGATCAAGGCGCGAATGCGCGGATCAGCATCGTCGGAAAGAGTAACCGGCTTGCCGAAGGGTTTACCGGTCAGGGTCTGCACACAGCGACCGAGCCCGTTGAACAAAACCGAGCGCGAAAGCCGGATACGATACGCCTCAAGGCTCTCGCGCGGCTCTCGCGGCAGCCAGGTCTCACCGGCCGCACGCATGGCGCGGGTCCCACCGAGCAAATCGTGGATCAAAGCCCAATCACGGGCCATCGCCATATAGGCGGCATTCGGGGTTGCGACATCCTGGGTCATCGCGGGAACTCCTTACGGTATCGGGAAAAGCGGGCGGGGGCGCGATCCGCTGAGGAATCAGTCCCTAAAAATCGATCTGCTGGGGCGTCTCATCGAGGTGGGCGGGCACCCTCCGTCTCGGCCGGACCACGAGAGTTTCAGGCCGCATCCCGGCAGCGGATCGACGGGCTCAACCAACCCCGGCCACGGATCGCGGTCGGTTGAAACACCCATGTTTGCGGCGCCAGCACCTGGACCACGGCCCAAAATTCTTCCGGAATCATCCAGGGATTACTTACCGGAACGGTGTGAAAAACGCCCCCCGGCAGGGGTAAGGAAAGGCCTTTGACGCCAAGCCTCGGCTCAGGAATGCCGGAGACAACCCGGTTGTCGATAACCCGGAGTTGCAAACCCAGCCTGGCATGACAGTTTTCGATCATGGTCAAGAGATCCGCCTGCATCACCGGGCTAAGCGCCAAATCGCTCTGCTCAAGCCGGGCAAGTTCGGCCCGCAAGGCCAGGGATGAACGTTGGGTCATGAAAACCTGCGCTGTGCCAGGTAGGACCCGGATCCGCGACAGTGCCGCCGGAGCAGCCGCCTTCAGGGCGGTGATCGTCGGACCATCTGGATGGATCCAGCCGGGGTCCTCCATCAAGGGAGGCGCCAGGATACCGGCCTCGTACTGGAACATTTCGATCGCCGTGCGAAGCGCCGGGGTCATGCGCCCGTCGATTTCACCGCGCCAAAATGGGCGGATTCGATACTTGGCCCGCGCCAAAAGGACTTGAATCGGTGCGATATCCTCTGGATTGCCATATGTCGGTGCGATGGTGTCGGTCAGTCTAATCATTGCCATCCCCTGTGTTGCATCGGGTGACCACGCGCCGAAACCCTCGATCCACCCGACATGTCCGAGAGTGTTCAAGCCATTTGGCACCCGCACGGCGGCTTCGTGGCGACTTGATGGCCTCTGCACGAGACTGTGCCGGCGGGCCACGAAGCGAATGTCGTCTTCGCCGGATCAGCCCTCGACGGTGATTCGCCCGGCAGCGATATCGCGGAGATGTCGCCCAAGGGCTAGCGGATCGCCAGCCGCCAGCGAGGTCGTCCGACCACCGCCAGCGGAGTCCGCCGGGGCGCCGGAACCGGACTTGCCCGTTCCGGCAAAGGCCCGCCCGTAGATTTCCGAACGGCGCAGAGCGTCGACAAGCTCGGCAAGACTTTCCGGAACCTCGTCGCCATCGACCGGCCCGAGAACCTGAACCTGGAAAGCCCCGTCCAACTCGCGCACCCCAAGGCGAGGCAACATGACCGGCAACAGTAATTCCGGCACTCCAGCCGCCGCGATGATCGCTGCGGTGGCCTCAGCCTCGATCAGTCTTGTCTCCAACTGCCGGCGAAGCACGGCGACGGCTTCGGACGTCGCAGCGGGGTCCAATTCGGACCCTGGCTCCGATATAACCTCCGAAAGTTCGCTCGCCTCCCCTTCGGCCTCCACATCCTCGCCGGAAACCGTGTCGCCCGTCGGCGTGATTCGAACGGGTTCCCCGGGATCGTTTTCGTCAATCTCGATACCACTGGTCCCCGTTTCCGCCAAGCCGTCGTCGGCAGGCGCCGCGAGGGCATCCAGTTCAGCTTTCAGCGCTTTGCGGGCGGCGCGTTCCTTCTCCAGCGCTGATTTAAGGCCGGCGACATCTTCGACGCCCTCGGCATCGAGCCTGAAGCGACCATCTTCGGTCGCCATGTAGTGAGCCCGAAGTTCCGGCGGAACCGCGTCCAAATTATCGATCGTGGCAGGTAGAGTCATGGGTCATTTCCTTCTTGGGTTGATTGGATGCTTAGGGAGCGGCGCACCGCCCTTGCGAGCCACGCGCCGGGCGGCGCCTGCGCCGCGAAACCGGGAGCGCTAAACCAAAGGCGCTAAACCAAAAATTCCTCACTGCGCGTTGGCCCGCGCCCCAGCATCAGATCGGTCAAGGCCCAGACCAGAGCATCGAGCCGATCCGGGGAGGCCTCGCCAGCGCCGCCGGTATAGGCGCAGAGCTGGTCCTCGAGATCCGGTAGCGCGCCGACATGGCGCACCCGGCCCTGTTCGTAGAGGGCGGCGATCGGTTCTGCCCGGCTGCGTTTGCCACGACTGGCCCGGACCGCACGGACCGGAACTGATGGGTCGACAGTACGCAGCGTCTGGACCACCAGATCGCCGCCCTGATTGACTTCGGCGACCAGAGTGTCGGCGCCGAACCGATGATAGGCTTCGATGGCGCGGCGGGCCCAGGTGTCGGGACTGTGCCGACCGGAAAGATCCTCGAATACGTAACCGATCCCGTCGGCGTCAGTGCCGGCGGCGATGATGCCGGTCTCGTCGGAGGCCGCTCCGGTACTAACCGCCGGATCAATGGCGACGACGATGCGGGCCAGGTCCAGCGCGGCGCCGGGTTTGAGGCGATGACGATCAAGATCAGCGCGACGCCAGAGCGCCCCCGGGGTATCCAGCAACATCTCGCCATCGATCTCCTGGCGCGCCATGCGGGATCCACCATAGGTCGCCAAAATTCGATCCAGGAAGGCCGGCGCCAGGTTGGCCGTGTTCTCAGCTGTTGATCCGGTGGTCACCGCCGTGCCCGGATCGGCGATCAACCGAACCAACCAAGCCCGCGGTCGCGGCGTCGTGGTGGCGACACAACGGGGATTGGCGCCAAGGCGCAGACCCAGCATCAGATTGTCCCAGGAGGCGGCGTAGCGCCACTTGGCGATCTCATCGGCCCAGGCGGCGTCGAATTGTGGACCGCGAAGCTGTTCCGGATCATCGGCCGAGAAGGTTTGGGCGACAGCGCCGCCGGGCCAGGTAAGGCGGCGCTTCGAGGGCTCATAGCGAGGTCGGTTCCACGGCGGCGATACAGCGAGGATGCCACTGTCGCCCTCGACCATCACATCACGCACATCCGCCGTGGTTTCGCCGACCAGGGCGATCCGCCGAAAGCGGCCGGCCTCGACACCGGCGCGAACCCACTCAGCCCCAGTGCGGGTCTTGCCAAAGCCACGACCGGCGAGGATCAACCAGGTCCGCCAGTCGGATTTCGGCGGCAGTTGCTTGGCACGGGCCCAAAGCCCCCAATCATAGAGCAGGATGGCGGCCTCGCGCGGGGTCAATTCATTCAGTAAGGTCTCCCGCTCCGTCAGGCTCTTGGTCCGTATCAAGTTTCGAAAGTCGATCGCCGAGGAGGCTTTTGGCGTCTTCGATTTCCCTGTCGATGTCGTCATCAATGGTTCCTTTTGGGTCGATGGTGCGGTCCCGGTACTTCTCCGGGCGGTGCGCCTTGAGCAGGAACATCAGCAAGGAATCAGAATATTTTCGAACCGAACCGGTGACCTGACCTTGATGAAAATGCGGCTGCTCGACCCCGTCGACGGCCCGGTGGCGGGCTTCGGCCTCGAGAATATCGGTTGCTGATTCCAACGCGTCCGCCCACTCCGCCGCAAAGTTCTGATCCGACATCTTCAGAGCATAAGCGTGGCTGCGGGAGACCTTGCTGGCGCGCGCCGCTTCGCTGACGTTGCCGGTCGTCATAAGGTTTTGCAAAAATGCGCGCCTCTTCGGCGCCGTCCATTTGATGACGGGCATCCCTAACTCCACCGGAAATTGGCGTAAAAAAAGAGGCCTGAAGACGCGTAATTGCGGTTCTCCAAGCCTGAGGTAGTTTTTATCCTATTTTATAAAGATTGTAAAGAGGTTTTTTCCGATTTTTGCTTTAACCACCTTAACGACACTTAAAACGTTGGGACCTCCTGAGGACTGCGCCTCAAATGCCTGTGTATGTCGCGCAAGCCTCGGTCGGCGACCTTTCTCAGAGTCACGTGACTTCTGCCGTCAACATCCTCGAGCCGGCGCCACGGCACCCCACAAGCCCGCGCCCAAACGATGCGACGGGAATCGTTGTCGCAGACCAACAACCAAACCAACACCTGATCCATCCTGTCGATTGCCCGAGGCGATGGCGCTGCAAGTTTGGTGCTCAGCCTAGCGTGCCCAAACGAGTAGAAACTGGTTTGGACGACGTCGGGCCAATACGTCACACGCGGCTTCACATAGCCTGGTGGTAACCGTTTCAGGGTATCCGCCGCCTCCTTGAGCCAAGCCTTCACCAAGCTTTCATCCCATGTCTTCGTTTGATCCATCCCGATCATCCTTCCGTTTGCCTAGTCGCAACCAAACGGCCCGCGCAGCGCGCTCGCCGTGACAAACCGCAATCCAACCGCTGGCGCCTGTCGAAGTGCTTCATATTTTATTGATTTCTACCGTGTGCTATTTGGGGACATATTTGGTATTTTTCCTCTCTTTTTGCTATATATTGTGTTCAATTTTTTCTTAATTTGGTTACATTATATCCTTTACACTTATTTCGTAGTGTAATATAAAATTTCCTATCGATCAATCGGTTTTCTAATGCTTTTCAGGAAGAAAAAATCGGATTATGCTTATGTCATGCAAAATGATTCCGTAAGAACCCGCCTGATGGACCTCATCGCGCACCGCGACCCGCCCTCCGACCTGAAGCGGGCCTCCCTGGCATGCGGCAAGAACCACGCTTACCTGCATCAATTTGTTCATCGCGGTACGCCGCGCCGTTTGCCAGAGGATGTCCGATACGCTCTTGCGGCGCATCTCGGGGTCGACCAATCAGTGCTTCGAAACACCGACCTGCACACCCCTCCCTTAGATCCACACCCCAATCCTCCACCGGCGAGCCGAAACCTCCAAGGCGCGAGTGATGAAAGCGAGCGGCTGTCCACGGTAGAGGCGCTTGATGAACGGATCGTCCCGGTTCCCGAGCTGCGCGTCTCGAACCTGACCGTCGGCGGTGATCCCGCCGAACCAGGAGAGAACGCCGATCATTGGTGCTTTCCACTCGGGTGGGTCAGACATGGATTGAAGGCTCGGCCCGAGGCTTTGAGGATTATCGGCGTGGACGGCGATACGATGGAGCCGTTGTTTCGCTCCGGCGATCATCTATTAATCGATACCGATCGCCGCGCGCCGTCACCGCCGGGGATTTTCGTGCTGTTTGATGGCGTTGGCCTAATACCGAGGATGCTGGAATTTCTCCCGAACAGCGACCCACAAACCGTCCTTGTACGCTCGCCAGGCGGCGCGGTTCGTGACCTCGAGGCGCCGCTGGTCGACATTCAAATCATTGGCCGCGCGGTCTGGCACGCGCGGCGTCTCTAGCGGCGGATCTTAAATGTGGCGTTTCACTGCGGCCGATGAACGCCGATACGATTGTCTGCTTGGGCTGCGGTCTTCGGCGGCTGAGCCCAGAACGATACCCGTCGCGGCGCGACGGCGTGGCTATTTGCTATCGGTAGCGGCGCGGCTTTGTAAGTGGCGCGATGGCCGAGACCCCCGACGCGGTCCGCTTTCGCAGCACGAAGCGAAACGCATCGAAGGCGCAATGCTACGCGACCTGGCCGAGACCATTGTCCATGCCGAGGTTAGGGTCCATCAGCCATCGCCGCGCGCCTCCCGGCCCCGCGCTTTCCCCTGATAGTAGATTTCGCCACGGCACACATAACCTTGCATCACGGCGCTTTTCCGGGCATGCCCGCGGGTTCATGAAGATGGACCGATGAAACGATGGCGAAACGACGCAAGCAACCGCGAACCGGCCAACGACGCATTTCGGAACGCACCCCGCCGGTGGACGTCATAATCGACCATGTCGGCGCTCGAGGGGACGGCGTGGCCACCGCCGAAATCGGGCCGCCCCACGCTCTGCGGCAACGCCCGGTATTCGTGCCGCTCTCATTGCCTGGCGAACGGGTAACCGCCCTGCTGACCACCGACACCAGCGAAGGTGTGTCGAGCCAACTCACCGAGATCATCGAGGCATCCGCAGACCGGGTGGACCCGCCGTGTCGACACTTCGGCGCCTGTGGCGGCTGCGGGCTCCAGCATTGGGCGTCCGAACCCTATCAGCAATGGAAGCGAGAGCGGGTCATTGCCGCGATCCGCCGCGCCGGGTTAGAGGCCGGCCAAATCGACGATATCGTCACCGCGAGCCCCGGCGCCAGACGCCGCGCCGATTTCGTGATGCGGCGGTTGCAATCCGGTACGGTTTTGGGCTTCCACGAACGCGGTAGCAATCGCATTGTCGACACCGAGGAATGCCTTATTCTCGAACCCGTATTGATGAAGGTTGCGGCGGGCCTTCGGACTGTCGCCCCGGATCTTCTGCTTCCC
>JAQBUJ010000121.1 GCA_027623845.1 Pseudomonadota bacterium | reverse complement strand
GTTGGGTGGTTCTCGTCACCCGGAGATTACGCCGCTTTCAAATTTCCACCACTTCCGAGACACCACCTTCGTTGGATTCTGATGCGTTAAGGGACACCAACCGCCCTCGAAAATCGTCGGAAATTGGAGCCCGCTGGGCTGGTGCAATCAATTGCACTGAATGCCCAGGCTGTTATAAACAGCGCCTTCTATCGCCCGAGATCTGGTACTACTGTGGGGTACGCTTTGGTTCCTATGGGTCGACTGAAAACGAAATAAAAACAGTGCCTTACGAGGGCAGGTGGCGTTTTTCTCCTCCGCTACATCTCAGAACATTCTACTGAAGGCCATGGCCTTCATCCTATCCGCGTCGAAAGACGTCTGAGGGGCGAAAACCTGACGCCATCAACCTTCTAGGTCCAACTGGTATCGAGCAGCGCGGGTGTCATCTTGGCGTCGCCGAAGACGTTGCGCCCTTCAACGACGGCGAGATTGGTGATGACCATGCCCGAAGTGCGCTCGTAGAGTTTACTGACGAGATGGATCACCAACGGGTTGCCGGTCTGAGCGAAGGGCAGATAATCGACCTCGTCGAAGATGGGGAAGTTTGATCCAGGAAGCAGATCGGCCATGCGGCCCTGACGACGACGACCAGCGTACGCCTCGGCCCCAAGCTTGCTCACTAAATCGACCACGTTGAGGAACCGTCCCCTGGCGCCGACTCCGAAAACGTCGAATGTTGGTGTTCGGCTGGCCTGTGCAATCATTGCACAAACTTTTTCAGACATCTGCTAAATGGGGAATTAGCAACCTGGGCGCTTGAGAGTGCTACATCTGGGTGCTACATTTTTTAAATCAGAGTGCGCATAACTCACTGATATTGCTTTAGTTGATGTTACGAAAGGTCGGCTCCTGTCGCTCCGACCAAACTTCCCCATCCCCGCGAAGATATCCTTACCGAACAGAAAAAGGACCCGAACGATGGCTGATCCAGCACCTCTCGGGACCCAGGATGACGCCGCCTGGCAGGCCCGCGTCGACCTTGCCGCCATGTTGCGCATCGCGGTCCATCTGGATCTGCATGAGGGCGTCGACAACCATTTCAGCGTGTTGGCGCCGGGCCGCACCGACCGGTTCCTGATCAACCCGCATCGACGCCATTGGTCGGAGGTGCGCGCCAGCGACATCGTCGAGGTCGATCATCAGGGCCAGCCCGTCGACGACAAGCAGCCCCCCGAGGCGACGGCTTTTCACATCCACTCACGCATTCATTTGCAGTGCCCGCACGCTAAATGCGTGCTGCACACCCATATGCGCTATGCGACAGCGCTCAGCATGCTGGACGGGGTTCGCCTGGAGCCGGTGGTCCAAGGCGCGCTGAAATTCTATGGCCAGATCGCCTATGACGACATGTTCGGCGGTTTGGCGCTGGGGTCGGACGAGGGGGACCGGATGGCGGCGGCTCTGGGTGATCGCCGGATCTTGATTCTGGCCAATCATGGCGTCGTCGTCGTTGGCCCGACAATCGCCCATGCATTCAACGATCTGTATTACCTGGAGCGGGTATGTCGGGCGCAAATCACCGCCATGTCGAGCGGCGCGACGCTCAAGCGGATCCCCCAGGATGTGGCGCAACACACTTTTGAGCAGATGCAAGGCGACCGCGACGATCAGGCGTTGCATCATTTCGCGGCGATGAAGCGGATTCTCGACCGCGACGCCCAGGACTATGCCAGCTGACTAGGCCAACTAGCGGTTTGATCTAGTCGGACTAACCTCGATCAGGCGACCTTCTTGTAAACGGTTTCCGAGGTTAGCCCGGCCGCATCCATGCAGGCCCGGATCTTGGCGATTTCCGTCTGGCTCAGCTTCATCAACGGCGGGCGCACATGCGCCTCGGGCAGGCGACCGAGATAGTGCAGCGCCTCCTTCATGCGGTTGTGCATGTCGAGGAACGGCGCATCGTAGAAGGCGCGCACGGTCGGATAGAGCCGGTCGTTGATCCGGCGGGCTTCGTCGAGATCCCCTTCCTTGAAGGCGCGGAACAGCGCGACCTGCAGATTGGCGACGACGCTGCCGGCGCCCGACAGAACCCCGTCACAGCCCTGTACCAGGGACGAGAGCAGCCAGGCGCTGTGGGTTGAAAGCATGTTCACTGGCCGGTCCAGAGAGCGCAGCTCACGCAGATGGCGTTCATGCAGCGCGGCGTCATTGCACCAATCCTTGATCGCCCGGATCTGCGGCACCCGGCGGCAAACCTCCAGCAAGGTGTCGATCGGGTAACCAAGCCCCGGTCCCATCGGGTATTGAAACAGAATGATCGGCAGGTCGGTCGCCGCGGCGATTGTCTCGAAATGCCGGATCGCCATTTCCGGGCGCATCTGGCCGCCCATGGCCATGGTGTTTGGCGGGAACACCAGCAAACAGCGGGCGCCGCCGGCAGCGGCCTGACGGGCGATCCGAGCGGCGTTGGCCGATCCGTCGGCATAGACGCCGTGCACCAATGGCAGTTGATCGCCAACCTCGTCCATTGCGATATCCAGGGTGCGGGCCTGCTCCTCCAACGAAAGTGCGTGCACTTCCATGGAATGGGCGTTGATGGTTATCGCCGAAAGTCCCTCAACATCGGCCAGATCCCGCAAATGCGAGCGGAACGGCGCCTCATCGATCTCCATATCGGCATCGAAAGGCAGCAGGCAGGCAGGAATAATCCCCTTCGGCTCGAACGGCATTTGGACGGTCATCGCACACCTCTTCTCACTCTGGCGGGTTCTCGAACTGAAAAGTTATCGAACGGACTGGCGCTAGAATACGCCGCTTCGACAAATGAGGAAACCCCGACGCCGGCGGTCTGATCGACGCTGACCGGACCGCTGGTGCCGGGGGCGTGGCGGCCTTGATCGTGATTTCAGGCCAATGTGCCGCGGATCGGATAGTCGTTCTTCTTGATGTGGGTAATGCCGCGAATGATCAACTCCGGTTCCGGGCGCACGAAGGGGGCGTTGGAGACATCGACGATATGGGCCTGGCCTTTTTCGTTGACCACGAACAAGCCGGGCTCGGGGAAGGGGCGGTCAGTCTCGCTCGGGCGCGGCTCGGAGACATATAGCCCAAGTTGTTTCATCTGCTCGACCGACAGGTCATGGGCGACCGGCAGCGTTAGCCCCACTTCGTCAGCAAAAGCTTTGGCCTTTTCGGCGTTGTCGCCGGAGACGAACAGGATATCGGTGTCCAGCGCGTCGAACTGATCCTTCAGGCCCTCGATTTTCGCCGTGTAGTTCTTGCAGATCGGGCAATGCAGGCCGCGATAGACCACAACCATTTTCCAGCGATCGCTGGCGCCGCCGATCCGGGCCTCGCCGCCATCGGTGGTCGCCAGGGTGATTTCCGGCATGGCCCCGCCGGCGGTGAGTTTCTGTGACATGTTCCGCGCTCCTTTGGCTTTCGTCTAGGCTGTCAATGTGCTGCCGGGCGTCATCAAGGGCAAGGAATGACACTCATTCCAGGCTGGAATAACGCAATTGTTAGAGGGGGCGGAGGGGCTGAAAGCGGCTTGGCGGAAAAACAGATTGGCGCAAGATATAGCAGGAGGGGCGATGGGAAGCCCCGAAACATCTTGTTTTCCTGCGAGAATCAGGGTCACATCCCGCCTCTCTGACCCATTGCGAGGTGATCGTTTGCTCTATTCCATGTACGAGACGAACCGGACTTTGCTGATGCCGATGCGCGCTGTGGCGCGCTCAAGCATGGCCTTATCGAAAAGCCCGTTGCTCTCGCAATACACGACATCGCTCGGACGCGGCGCCGAGGCGGCGGTCGAGGTGGTCGAAGGCATGATGCCGCGACGCGGCAAGCCGGAATGGCAGATCAAGGCGACGACGATCGACGGCGCGCGCGTCAAGGTGAGCGAGGAAGTGATCCTCGACAAACCGTTCGGCAACCTGCTGCGGTTTCGCCGCGATGGCGCGCGTGATGACCCGAAAATCCTGATCGTCGCGCCGATGTCGGGACATTACGCCACGCTGTTGCGCGACACGGTTCGAGGTTTATTGCCGGCGCATGACGTCTACATCACCGATTGGAAAGACGCGGCGACGGTACCGCTGCTCGATGGCGGCTTCGATACCGATGACTATATCGAATATATCATGGATTTCATGCGGCACCTGGGACCGAACCATCATGTGATGGCGGTATGCCAGCCGGCGCCGCTGGTCATCGCAGCGGTGGCGCTGCTGGCGCAATGGGGTGAGCCGGCGCAGCCTCGTACGATGACCGTGATGGGCGGGCCGATCGATACCGTCGCCGCTCCGACCGCGCCAACGGAGCTGGCTGAGGAACGCTCGATGAGCTGGTTCGAAACCCGCTGCATTACCACGGTGCCGCGGAACTATCCGGCGGCGCACCGACGGGTCTACCCGGGGTTCCTGCAGCTCGGCGCCTTCATTGCGATGAATGCCGACCGGCACATGAACGCGCATCTCAGGATGTTCCGGCATTTGGTCGAGGGGGACGGCGAGTCGGCCGACGCGCACCGGAAATTCTATGACGAATACATGTCGGTGATGGATATCACCGCCGACTTTTATCTGCAAACCATTCGCCGGGTCTTCAAAGAGCGCTGGATCGCCACCAATCAATTCATCTGGCGCGGCGAGGTGGTGCGGCCAGAGGCGATCAGGCAAACCGCGCTGCTGACGGTTGAGGGCGAGCTGGATGATATATCCGCGCCCGGACAAACCATCGCCGCCCACGATATCTGCAGCGCTATTCCTGAAGGCCGCCGACGCAACCACTTGCAAAAGGGCGTTGGTCACTACGGTATTTTCAACGGTCGTCGCTGGCGTGAGTACATCGTCCCGGAAGTCTCGCGCTTCGTTCGGGAGATGGCGGATTAGCTTTGCGATCGGGACTGTGGATGCAAAAGCGTTCCCGGGCCGGCTCGGCTTTGGGCCTTTGCCCCGCAGCCCTGGGGATGTCCAGCGTATCGCCGAATGGCGGGCCGACCTGGTGCTCTGCTTATTGACCACCGATGACCTGCAGGTGCGCGGCGCTTCGGCGCTGCCATCCTGGCTCAGCGATCAGTCCATCGCATGGCTGCAGTTGCCGATCCCCGACCTAGAAGCCCCGGACGAGAATTTCGATATGGTCTGGGCCAAACAGGCGCCGGAAATTTTGGCGCGGCTGCGGCGCGGCCAGAACGTATTCGTGCATTGTATCGCCGGGCTAGGTCGCAGCGGCACGATCGTCGCGCGGTTGCTAATTGATGCGGGCAGCGGTCCGGACGAAGCGATGGCGGCGGCGCGGCGCGCGCGACCGGGGGCGATCGAGACAGAGGAGCAGGAAGCCTATCTTCGAAAGCAAGGCGATTGAAGAAGTAAATAACAATAAAATCAATTTAATAAGGATGTTTATTAATGTGATAGGTTAATTAAATTGGAGCGGAAAGTCCCAATTCGTAAAGCTTTCCTTTTGCCGGCATCGCCTCATCGACCCCTGATAGCCGCAGCAAATGCCAGGCCAGCGCGTGGTTGCTGGTGGTAACGGGATGACCGAGTGTGGCTTCAAGCTCCGGCACCAGCGTGGCGGCGCGCAGGGAGGTGCAGGAGATGAACACGGCATCCAGAGTCTTCCCCTTGAATAAATCGACAACCGCCCGGCGTATCGAGGCCGGGGTGATCATGCCGGCTTTGTTGTCATCGGGTTCGGAAAATGTCGCCGCCGTATCGATGGTAATGCCCCGGTCGATGAAATAGGCGCGCAACGGGGCGTTGACTTCCTCGACATAGGGGGTAAGCAGCCCGATCCGCTTGGCGCCCAGGCTCGCCAGGGCGGCCAGACCTGCGGTGATCGGGGTGGTCACCTGCACCCCCGGTCGGGCGCCATGGATTGCCGCTGCCACCTTGTCCTCGCCGATCACCACCGAGGCCGAGGTGCAGCCATAGCCGATCACGTCCAGTGGTACGCCCGGCAACAGCGTCGTCGCCGCTGCCCCCAAGCGGGATTCCATCGCGGCGAGGCTATTGCGTGACACCTGCGCCTCCATGGGGACCCGGGTGGTGTAGAGTTGAACCCCGGCTATATCGTCCAATAACCGGGCCAATTCGTGGTCGATCACATGATCGGTGGCCAATGCGATCAGGCCGATCCGAGCGCGCCGGGCGATGATGTTGTCGATCTCGTGCGGAACCGCCTCGACTATTTCCATGGGCTTTTCAGACTGTAACCGCTAGTGCGACGCCGTCATGGCCGGGATCGGCGCCGCCGTCCATGACGCCATCGGTGATGCGGATGCCGTGCACGGCACCAATGCCGAAGGTCAACGCGCTTCGAGCGATTTGATAGCCCTGACCTTCCAGATGATTGGTCACATAGGACGGGATCCGGCTCATCACATCAATCAGATCACTGGTCGAGGAAAACCGTGGCGCCGACACCGCTTCCAGCATACTCATATCATGGTCGACGACGTTGAGGATCGCCTGCAGCACGCCCATGGCGATCTGGGTGCCGCCGGGCGCGCCGAGAACGATCCGGGGCGTGCCGTTTTGTGAGACGATGGTTGGCACCACCGAGCTGAACCGGCTCTTGCCGGGCGCAACCGATCCGGCCCGGCCCGGCCGCGGGTCGAAGACCGCCATACAGCCGTTATACATAAAGCCCAGACCATCGGTGATGACGCCCGAGGGCATGCCGAGGGAATGGGTCATGGTCACGCAATTGCCCTCGGCGTCGACCACCGCGACATGGGTGGTGTCCTTTGGCTCGGGTTGGCCAAAGCGAGGGACGTGGACTTTCTCGCCGGCCCGGATTGCCTCGGCGGCGTTTAGTGCATGGGCTTTGGAGGTCAGTCTCTGCAACGGGATATCGACGAAGGCCGGGTCGCCGACATGGCTGTCCTTGTCCACCGTCGCCCGCTTCATCGCCTCGGCGACAATGCGGATATATTCCGGGGAATTGTGCCCGAGACCGGTAAGGTCGAAATTTTCCAAGATATTTAACATTTCAATCAGCATGACGCCGCCGCCGGGCGGATGATTGGTGGCGATGTCGAGGCCGCGATAGGAGCCGCGCAGGGGATCGGTCCGGGTGGTTCTGTAGTTCGCCAGATCGTCATAGGACAGCAGGCCACCATGGGCCGCCATATCTTCGGCGATCCGCTCGGCGATCTCGCCTTGGTAAAAGATGTCCGGGCCGGCTTTGGCGATCCTGCGCAGGGTTTCGGCCATGTCCGGGTTGTGAACATGATCTCCAATTTTTTTTATCGAACCGTCGCCGCGAAAATAAATCGCCGCCCCGGTTTTGGAATACCTGAGACGCTCATCAATCTGCACCCGGCCATGATCGGCGCCGTGGGTCCACCAATAATGCACATGCGGGCGGACCAGGAACCCGTCCTCGGCTTGGGCGATCGCCGGGGCCACCACGTCCTGCCAGTCCCAGGTGCCGAATCCCTCGATCGCCTCGGCATAGGCCTTGAGGCTGCCGGGGGTGGTGATCGATTGATAGCCGAGGTCGTTGACATTGCCTTTCAACACGAAGCCGAAGCCATCACGCGACTCGCCCTCAATCAGGTCTTCCCACATGTCCGGCGTGGCGGCCATCGGGGTCTTGCCGTGGAAGTCGATACAGGTGTGGACGCCGCGCGACGGCATCATGATCTGGCAACTGCCGAATCCGGCGATGCCGCACATCTGCGGGTCGACCACGCCCTGGACCAAAGCCGCGGCCATCGCCGCATCGACCGCATTGCCGCCGGCCATCAGGACCCGCGCCCCAGCCTCGGCGGATTCAGGTTGTGCGGTGACGATCATCGCGGTGGTCGGCATTAGTGTCTCCGTTCTCGTCAGGGTCGAAAATCTCTTAAGCAGATGATAACTCACGGACGCTCTTGGCGACATCATAGCCAAGTCGAGCGTAGTGTTTTTGGATATCGAGACCGATGCGACGTTTTAGCCCGCATTTCCCAGGTGAACCGTTCATTTGACGCCAGCACTGCGCTATTATGGTATATATATCAGTA
>JAQBUJ010000120.1 GCA_027623845.1 Pseudomonadota bacterium | reverse complement strand
CCGGCAGAGATCGAAAGCGTGCTCTCGCTACATCCGGCGGTCGGCGAGGTTGCGGTGGTCGGCCTGGCGCACGAACGCTGGGGTCAACAGGTCACCGCCTTCCTTAGCCGGCGTCAGGCCGTCGATCACCAAGACCTTGACGCCTGGTGCCTAAAAAGCGATCTGGCGCCGTACAAGCGCCCCCGCGCCTATGTCTTCGTCGCCGAAATTCCCAAATCCCCGGTCGGCAAGATCCTGCGCCGCTTGCTTGTAGCCGGCGAGTACAAATCCGAATAATAGTCTGTAAAGCGCATCCCGCCCTGCATAAGAGAGGCGACGCACCGCTCACAACGGCGTGAACTGAAACACCGGATCATTAGTCGATCATTTACCGCTAATTGAAGAATTTCACCTCATACGTGAAAAAATGCTTTTTCGTGCATTAAAAACCTCAATTCTTGATCTAGAGACCTCGGAATTTCATTTGAGGACTTCCCGCAGACCGAAAGACAGATTAATGTTCTTTTGCAGCGGCTGGCTAAGGACCCATCGATGAAATCTCGCCTTACGATGCACGCGCATATCTTTCGTTGACTTTATTCCCTAGCATATCAAATAGGTTGGCTGAAGCAGACAGCATTTAGGGGCTTTCGACCATGGCAAGTACCGCCACGGTTAATGGTGAAAAGATCGTACTGTCTGACGTGAAACTGCCGCTTGCGGTTTCTCGCGAGCTTCCGCGCCATCAGCGTTTCCTGACCGGTCAACCCAACGGAAATCGGTTGACGCTGAAAAGCCAAAAGCTTTCGGAATCAATTCTGGACGGGCTCGACCTAAGCCGCTCAATCATGTCGGGTTGTAAATTCATTCGGGCACGGGCGAATTGTACGTTGTTTATCGACGCCGATCTGTTCGGATCGGATTTCTCGACTTCGGTGGCAATGGGGGCGAATTTCGAACGCTCGGACCTACGTGGCACCAACTTCGAGCTCGCCAATTTGAAACATGCGAAATTCAACGGCGCGGATTTGCGTCCCGGCCAAATCGCCGAATGGGGGCAAGAAACTGAGGTCCAGGTCAATCTAAGCAAGGCCAATATCGAAGGCGCTGATTTCAGCGATGCGGATTTGACTGGCGCCAATCTAGCTGTTGCGAATGCTCAAAAAGCGAAATTTGGCGACACCGAGATGTTTGCCGTCAATCTGGCGGGCGCCGATCTGAGCGGGGCCGACCTCTCGGGATGCAATCTAAAGAATGCGAACATGACCGGCGCCAATTTGGACGGCGCCAATTTGAGTGGGGCCAAACTCGTCGACGCCAATCTACGCAATGTCGACCTCTCGACATGCAATATGACAGGCACGGATCTTTCCGGCGCGATCCACCGGGACTCGCAAAACCCGCTACCACCGGCCGTCGAAGAAATGCTGCGCCAGCATAGTGATTGGGTCGCCTCAAACGGCGAGGCCGGCACCAGAGCCGACTTCTCCGGCCAAAATTTGGAGGGCTTGGACTTCTCGAGTTGTGATCTACGCGGCGTCAGCTTCGACGACTGCACGCTGAGCGACTCCATGTTCGTCAGGTCGGAGTTGTTTTTGACCTCCTTTCGAAACGCAATCCTGAACAACGTCGATTTCTCTTTCGCCCGAGCGCATGGGACCAATTTTAGAAACACCCAGTTGCGCGATGCGCGATTCCTCAAAGCCTCCATAGAGCAGGCCGAGATCATCTCGCCGGACGGCAAGAAAACCGGGCGGTTTTTTGCGACAAGCCTGCGCGAAGCCAATCTCGAAGGCGCGGTCTTCTCCGGCGCAACGCTGGAAGCAGTCGATTTTACCGACAGCAATATCGACCATCATCAATTGGACCGGGCGACCGTGCGAAACACCATGGTCGGCGGCACCAACTACGCGTCATGATCAGCGGCCCAGTGGCCTGATCCGTTTGGTCGGACTCGCCCTGTGACCATTTTAATTAGAGACGAATTCAGAATTCACGCTGAGACACCTTTGCGGCTCGACATTCGTCGATTCAGCTAAGGGTTTATCGCCCCAATAGGAGAGCTCTCGATGCAAGTAGACGGCAAATGCATGTGCGGCCATATCCAGTATCAGGCCGAGGTCGATCCGGAAAAGGTGACGGTTTGCCATTGCACCGATTGCCAGGTGCACGGGGCGACGGCTTTTGGCGCGGTCGTGGGGGTGGTGAATGAAAATTTTCGACTGTTGAGCGGTGACCTCAAGATCTATGTGAAGACCGCCCAAAGCGGCACCAAAAGGGCGCAGGCGTTTTGCCCGGAATGCGGCACCCGTATCCATGCCAGCACCGTCGGTGACGGCGACCCGTTCTTCAGCTTGCGGCTTGGAACCGTACGCCAGCGTGATCAATTGCCGCCAAAGCGGCAGATCTGGTGCCGCTCGGCGCTCAGCTGGGTCGATGATTTGAACGCGATCCCGCGATTTGATGGACAGCCGACACTTTGAGTAGGGGGTTGGCGAAACGCTGCGATGGCATCGCCATTATTGACCGAGCCCCGGCATCAGCGCTACCACGCCTCAAATCCACCGCTCCAGAGGAAAGCACGATGACCAACGCCTTCGCCGCCAAGCGGCATGAGATCCTGGCCGAGTTAAATGGCTTTCGGGTCGAGATTGATGCAGCGCGGGAGCGGGCTGATATCATTCTCGACCGCCCACCGCTGAACATCATCGAGATCCCCCAGCGCGATCAACTGCGCCTGGTGTTCGAGGAGCTGGACAAGGATGACCGGGTCCGGGTGATCGTACTCCGGGCCGAAGGCAAGCATTTCTCCTCCGGCGGCAATATCGCCGGGTTTCTGGCGGCCCCGCCGGAGCTGGTTTCGCGTCTGGCCGACAATATCGCCGCACCGGCGCGCTGCCATAAGCCGGTGATCGCCGCCAATCGGGGCTATACTTTCGGGGTCGGCTTCGAGTTGTCGCTGGCCTGCGATTTTCGGATCGCGTCGCAGACCACGCAATACGCCCTGCCGGAACAGCGGATCGGCCAGATCCCCGGCTCCGGCGGTTCGATCCGCCTGCTGCACATGATCGGCATGCAGCGGACCAAGGACATGACGTTTCGCTCGCGCCGGGTCTCGGCCGCGGAGGCCAAGGAGTGGGGTTTCATCTTGGAATGCGTGCCGGACGACGAGCTAGAGGCCGCCACCGACAAGTTGGTCGACGAGCTCCGCAGCTTCTCGCCGCTGGCCCAGCGGACCATCAAAGGCGTGCTCAACGCCGCGCAGAACACCACCGTCGAGGCCGGTATCGAGATTGAGGGCAACGCCTATGGAAGGCTACGCTCATCCGAGGATTTCGCCGAGGGCGTGGCGGCGTTCCATGAGAAGCGCAAGGCGGACTTCAAGGGCCGCTAGCAAGCGCCAGCAGACGCGCCGGCGCGCAAAAACTGCATTTATCGGAACAGGCCCAAGACGACCGAGCTGTTCCGGGAGACCGAGCCGAGCACATCGGCGGATAATGTTTCACGCACCTGGGAAGCCGTCAGATTGGCCGCTTCGCGCGCCAGATCCGCATCAACGATATTACCGAGGCCAATATTATTGGCGTCGGTCTGGCGATCGGCATTGTTGATGGCGCTTTGAATCACCCGCAGCTTGGCGCCGTAATAGCCGAGGTTTTGGTTTATCTCGATCTCGGCTGCCGAGACCTGCGCCAACGCCGCCCCGACATTACTCAGGGACGGGGGCGCAGGCCGAGATCCGTAGCCAGCATTGAGCGCGTTTGCACATCGATTTCGTTGTTCTCCGGGTCCTGCAGAACTTTGAAATCTCCCACGACACCGATCTGGTCGGGGGTAAAGAAAAAGACATAATCGAGGGAGACACCCGGTGCGCCCAATTTCTCAACCGAAAAATCCGTCACCGGCGTTGCGGGGTAGGCAAAACTCAAGGTGCCGGTCTGCGGGGGATTTACGTTCTGCAGGTCAACGGCGGCGCCATTGTAAAGCAGCCTGAGGGGGCCACCTCCGTTACCCGTCGCCGTGTAGGAGAGAGTCACTGTTCCGCTCGTCGCCGGCATCGTGTGAGTATTGGTGCCAGGGCCGTTGAAATTAAAAGTCGTTCCTTCGTCTGCCGGCGCCGGGGTGGCGACCGTCGCCTGGTCAACGTTGATCAGATTGACCCCGTTGAATTCCGCCTGATTGGCCATCAGGTCGATCTGATCAAGAATCGCGTTGATGTGGTTTGAAACGATCGCCTGCCCCTGGAGATCAGCAGTAAAATATTCGACATATTTTTCCTGTAACTCGTTCAGCAGATTGGAAATGCTGGTCGCCGCCGTCTCGGCGACTTTCACCACGCCGGCCGCAGCGCTGAGCCCCTGGCGAACCGCCTGCCAGGCCCGCACCTCGCCGCGTACACCCTGGGCGATGGCGAAGCTGGAGGCATCCTCCAGCGCACCGGGAATCTTCAAACCAGTTCCGACCCGGTTAAAGATATCCGCCGACTCTGCCTTGCGGCCCGTAAAAACCCGTGTCGCCAGCAGTGCTTCGGGATTTGTCAGCGTGCTAAACATCCTCGAAACTTCCAGTCTTCCACTTCTACCAAATTTCTTAAATTTGGCGATAAATCCATTAACTCATTTATTTACATAAAATGCAAGATAATGTCAACCCTTTTACTGATCCAACCCGGTATCCGAATTTCGATAGCCCGCGGGATATCGACGCCCTGGCCCGAACAGGCCGCCATCGCCAGCCGCTCTTGCCCCAACCCGGCGACCACGCGATAACAACGGGAACAACAACACATGTTCTCGGAGGACAGAGTCATGAAGATCGGTTTCATCGGTTTGGGGATCATGGGCGCGCCGATGGCGGGCCATCTGCTGGCGGGCGGGCACGAGGTCGTCAGCTCTATCCACAAGACGTCGGCGGCCAAGGAATTGCTGGATGCCGGTCTCACGGTCGTCGACAACGCCAAGGCAGTGGCTGCGGCGGCCGAGATCATCATCGTCATGGTGCCCGACACGCCCCAGGTCGAGGCGGTACTGTTCGGCGCCAACGGCGTGGCCGAAGGGCTTTCCGCCGGCAAGTTGGTCATCGATATGAGCTCGATCTCACCGATCGAGACCAAGGTTTTCGCGGAACAGATCAAGGCCAAGGGCTGCGGCTATCTCGATGCACCGGTCTCCGGCGGCGAGGTCGGGGCCAAGGCGGCATCCCTGACCATCATGGTCGGCGGCGGCCAAGCCGATTTCGATCGCGCCACGCCGGTTTTCGAGCTGATGGGCAAGAACATCACCCTGGTCGGCGATAACGGCGTCGGCCAAACCACCAAGGTGGCGAACCAGATCGTCGTCGCGCTGACCATCGAGGCGGTTGGCGAGGCCCTGGTCTTCGCGTCGAAGGCCGGCGCCGATCCAGCCAAGGTGCGCCAGGCGCTGATGGGCGGTCTGGCCCAATCCCGCATCCTCGAGGTACATGGCGAGCGGATGATCAAGCGCACCTTCAACCCGGGCTTCAGGATCGAATTGCACCAGAAGGACCTGAACCTGGCCCTGCAGGGCGCCAAGGCGCTTGGGGTCAGCCTGCCGAACACCGCGAACACCCAAGAGCTGTTCAACTCCTGCGCCGCCCACGGCGATCAGGTGCTCGACCACTCCGGCATGGTGACGGCGCTGGAGCGGATGGCCAACCATAAGGTCGCCAAGGATTGAGATTGAGGGTTTAGATCGGGGCTGACGGTAAAAACAGGTGGCGGCGCTATTCCTCCGGCGCCACCTGGGCGGCCTTCCAGACGATGTAATTCGCCACCGCGTACAACGCCACGAAGAACGCCCCGATGCCGCCGAACAGCTTGGCGGGGTCGGGTTGGCCGCTGAACAACGCATAGACGGTGACCGCTAGGCAGAGGAATATTGCGATCACCATACGGTGTGGTTGGCGCACGAATTTGCGCTCGGACCACCGCGCGCAGGTCTCGGCGGAGGGCAGCATTGTTGGTCTCCGTATGCTGGTCATCACGGCGTAGCCATCGCCGATCGACCCTAGGCGAAGCTCTCGACGATCACAATCCCCGCCACCAAACCGTGGCCATCAAAACCTCAACCGCACGCCGCCGGAAGCTGCGGCGCTGGGCAATCCCCGCCAAACCGGTGCATGATCCGCGTAACCACCCTTCATCCAACGGAGTATCCGCATGAGCCTCTCGGGCAAGACCGCCTTCATCAGCGGCGGCGGCAAGAATATCGGCCGCTGCATTGCGCTGAACCTCGCGGCCTCGGGCGCCGATATCGTGCTGAACGGCGCGACGGACCAAGCCGCCTGCGAGGCGACCGCCGCCGAGGTCCGCGCGTTGGGGGTCAAGACCTTGGTGGTGATGGGCGATATCGGCGCCTCGGCCGAGGTCACGGCGATGGCCGGCCAAGCGCTGGCCGCCTTCGGCAGCATCGACATCCTGATCAACAACGCCGCGATCCGCCCGTCCAAGGCGTTCCTGGAGATGAGCGACGCGGATTGGCACCGGGTCATCGACGTCGATCTGCATTCCGCCTTCTATACCGCCCGGGCCTTCGGCGGCGGCATGGTCGACAAGGGCTGGGGCCGGATCGTCAACATCACCGGGATGAACGCGATCCATGGCTATAAGGGCCGCGCCCCGGTCTCGGTCGCCAAGCACGGCCTGTGGGGCCTGACCAAGTCGCTGGGCAAGGAGTTCGGCCCCAACGGCATCACCACCAACGCCATCTCGCCCGGCCCGATCGATACCTCCGGCGACGCCGCGCAAACCGAGCATATTCGCGCGATGATTCCCCGGGTGCCGCTCGGCCGGCTCGGCATGCCCGAGGAGATCGCTGCGCTGACCGGGTTCCTGTGCTCGGATGGCGGCGGCTTCGTCAATGGCCAGATGATCAATTGCAACGGCGGCGCCGAGACCTGAGGGAGGCGTATATGCGCTACGATATCGTCATCATCGGCGGCGGGATCATCGGTTCCTCGATCGCCTATCACCTGGCCCGCGATGGCCGGGCCGGCGAAGTCGCGGTGATCGAACGCGATCCGAGCTATGGCGAGGCGGCGACACCGCGCGGCTCCGGCGGCATCCGCCGGCTGTTCAGCCTGCCGGAGAACGTGGCGATGAGCGGCTATGGTCTACCGTTCTATCAAAACTTCGCCGAGACGATGATTGTGCCGGATACGACAGGACCAGATGGGGTAGGACCAGACGGGGCAGCGCCAGATGGGACGGCGGATATCTCGTTTCGCCGCCAGGGTTACCTGTTCGTCTCCGATGGCGGCGACGCAGCGACCATGGAAGCCAATTTCCGCAACCAAGAGGGTCTCGGCGTCAAAGCCGAGCTGCTGGACGGCCCCGGTCTTGCGCGTTTGTTCCCGGCGATCCGCACCGATGACATCGATCTGGCGGTCTACTCCCCCGATGACGCCTGGATCGACGCTTATGCAGCGCTCCAGGGTTTCAAGCGCAAGGCCCGCAGCCTCGGCGTCAGCTATCGCCAGGAGGCGGTCGAGGCGACCAGCTTCTCGAAGGCCAAGATCGAGGCCGTCACCTGTGCCTCGGGTGAGCGGATCGAGGCGGATCTCTTCGTCCTCGCCGCCGGCGCCTGGTCCGGGGCGCTGGGGGGTCTGCTCGGCATCGATCTGCCGGTTGAGCCGATGAGCCGGGAAAGCTATTTCTTCCGCTGCGCCGCGGCGCTGGAACCGCTGCCCTTCATCAAGACCGAGACCGATCTCGCGTTTCGCCCGGAGGGAACCGGCTATACCGGCGGGGTGCCGGATTGGAGCGTGCCGCCGGGCTGGAATTTCGAACTCGACCCGACCCGGTTCGAGGAGATTGTCTGGCCGGCCCTGGCGCACCGGGTGCCGGCGATGGAGACCCTGAAGCTGGAACGCGGCTGGCGCGGCCACTATGCCCGCAACCGCCTCGATTACAGCGCCATCATTGGTCGCTGGGAGGCCGAGCCGGGCAATCTCTACGTCGCCACCGGATTTTCCGGCCACGGCATCATGCACGCGCCTGCAACCGGCCTGGCGATGGCCGAACTGATCCTCGGCGGACGCTTCGAAACCATGGATTTAAGCCGCTTCGGCACCGGCCGGATACTG
>JAQBUJ010000119.1 GCA_027623845.1 Pseudomonadota bacterium | reverse complement strand
TGCCGTTATCCGCCAAACGCAGCCGATTGGGTATGACACGGACTTCCGGGGCGCCGAGGCTCAGCGCCGGGCGCGGTCGTACTTGTGTGCCGTTTTTGCTCGGCAGGATCTTACCAACCTTGCCGAAGGCGCGCTGGGCGACACCGACGATATCCTCCAGCGATCCGCCGGAAACATCGAGGTCGATGGACCGAGCGCCGCCGACCCCGCGGCCGAAAATCGATCTTTTATTGAAAAAACCAAAGGTCGCCGGCTCGGATGTTAGAGATTTTCGAAGAACCGGGATCAGTTCTTCGACGCGTTTTGGATCGACCGCGATGGCTCCGGCGATGGTATTGGCGCGAAATGCGACGAAAAAGAATCGCTCGATGGTTGGCGTGCCATCCTCGATTTCGGTGCGGCTCTTCTCCGGATCCCACAGGGCCTCGGTCGCACCCTCGACCTTGCTGGCGATGGTGGTCATGGTTTCCAGATTGTAACCTGGAGGCGGCAGGATATAGCCGATGATCAGGTTGCGGTTACCATCGGGAAGGTAGTCGAGTTTCGGCAGAAGCAGGAAGGTCACCAATCCAGAGAGCACCATGATTCCGGCGACGACGCCGATCGCCAAGCTCCGGCGGCGTGATACCGCCCTGGTGAACGCCAAGATCATCCCGACGAATCCGCTGGCGAACGGATCAACCAGGGGAACCCGGCGCCGGGCGACCGCGTCTTGAAAATCACCCTTCAGCAACCGGCTGGCGAGCGCCGGAATGACAGTGACCGAGACCAATAAAGACAGGGTCACCGCGACCGAGATCGCCACCGCGATATCGCGAAAAAGCTGACCGACCTCAAGTTCCATCACCAGGATCGGGATGAACACCATGACCGTGGTTAGTGCGGAGACCAGGACCGCCCCCCAGACCTGGTTGGCGCCATGGTAGGCGGCGTCCTTGATCGGCATGCCGCCTTGCCGCAGGCGGTAAATATTTTCCAGCACCACGATCGCGGCATCGACGACCATGCCCACCGCGAAGGCCAGGCCGGCCAGCGAAATGACATTGATCGACCGGCCCATCGCCGCCATCGCCACGAAGGAGCCGATCACCGAGACCGGTATCGCCAGCGAGACCACCAGGGTGGCGCCAAAGCTGCGTAGGAACAGCATCAGCACGATCGCCGCCAGGGTGCCGCCGATATAGATATTCTGCTGTACCAACTCGATCGCTGAATGAATATAGGTGGTCTCGTCATAGACCTGGGTGAGGACGAGTTGCTCCGGGCCGAGGAAATCCCTGTTTACCTCGTCGACGGTCGCGCGAACGCCTTTCATCACGTCGATGACATTGGCCCCGGTTTCCCGGTAAACCGGCAGGGCCAGCGCCGGCTGCCCCATTGTGCGGATCCGCGCCACCGGTTCTTTGTAGTCGAAGACTACATCGGCCACGTCGGCCACGGTGACCCGGGCCACCCGGCCTGACATTTCGTCTTTTACCGACCGCAGCACGACGTTGCGCACCGCCTCGCGAGAGACGAAATCGCCCTCGGTACGCACCACGTATCGGCGTTTGCCTTCGTCGACGGCGCCGGCGGAAATCGACGCATTCGCGCTACGTAATGCGGTGACGACCTGGGGCACGGTCAAGCGATATTGGGCCAGGCTTTCCGGGTCCACCACGACCTGCATCTCGCGTTCCGCGCCGCCATAGACGCGCACTTCCGAGACCCCGTCGATCCGCTCCAGACGATCCTTGATCACGTCCTCGGCGAAATCGAAATAGGTGTGGATCAGCCGCTCGTTGGTCCCGGTTCGCCGTAGGATCAGCCAGGCGATGGCCTCATCCTCGGAGCCGGCGGTATTCAATGTCGGCTCATCCACCTCGGTCGGATAACCGCCAACCCGGTCGAGGCGGTTGGCCACCAACAGCAGGGCCTTGTCCATATCCTGGGAAACGCCGAATTCCAGGGTCACCCTGGCGCGACCGGTCTCGGATTGGCTAACGATCGATTTCAATCCCTCGACGCCGCGAAGTTCGTCCTCTTGGCGATTGACGATCTCACGTTCGATCTCAGCCGGCGCCGCCCCGCCCCAGTTGGTGGTGACGGTGATCACCGGACGATTCACGTCGGGCGTGAGCTGGATGGGAATGCTTTGCAGGGCCACGCCGCCGAACATCACGACCATGAGAACCGCGGCGATGACAGCAATCGGTCGGAGAATGGAAATCGAGATCAGGCGGTCCATTGTCGTCTATCCCGCAGCAAGAGGTTTGACAGACTGACCAGGGCGAAGCCGCTCGTTGCCGCGGACCACCACGATGTCACCCGGCTTCAGCCCGCTCTTGACCTCGAACCGGGCCCCGATCGCGTTGCCGGTCACAACCTGGCGGATCGCCGCCTTGCCGTCCTCGACCACGTACACCATGGTGCGTCCCTTGAGGACGACGATCGCGTCCTTGTGAACCGTAACCACGTCATTGGCGCGGCCGATCGGAATCTGCACGGTCACCGATTGATTGCTCGCCAGGGAACCCGAGCGCTCGCCCAATTCCGGGGACAACCGGACACTGCGGGTCCGGGTCCGGGTGTTTTCTTCTTGCACGACCACGCGTACGACCGCTTTCAGCATGCCACCATCCTGAAGGGTCACCCGGACCTTGGTTCCCGGTAGCAGCCCCCCGGTGCGGATGGCCGGGACGTCGGCCTCTATTTCCATATCCCGGTCGTTAAGCAAGGTGACGATCGGATCGCCGACCCGGGCATAATTCCCGGCGACGGTGTGGCGGACCAGCACCACGGCCGGATAGGGCGCGATGATCGTCGTATCCTTGAGCGCAATATCTGCGAGATTGAGGTTGGCCTGTGCTCGAAGCAGATCGGCCTCGGCCTGACCAAGCGCGCTGCCGGCGACTTCCATGTCGCGCTCGGTATCTTCCTGACGATCCTTGCGATAGGCCGTCGAGCCGCGCAGCGAGATCACTCTTGCATAGGTTTGCTGCATCTTCGCGAGACTGGCCTTCTCGCGGGTGATCTGGGCCTCGGCCCGGCGAAGGTCGGCGACGCGCAATGTGCGCTCGCTTTGCATTCGGTCGGCCGAGAGTTTGGCCAGAACGTCGCCGCGCCTTACCCGATCGCCGACCCGAACCGTCATCTCGGTAACCCGTTCGGCGATCCGGGTGGCGACAATCCCGGATTCAGGCGCGACGAAGCGGCCGACTACCGGCATTGTCTGCGCCTGTGGCTCCAGCAGAACCTTGTCAACGCCAACCGGTGTCGCGCCCTGCTGAGCGGCGCCGGAGTGCGGGGTAAGCCACAGTGCCGCCGCAACGAGGAGGCCAAGGATCGGGCGGTATAGGGCCTGTTTGGGTGCGGTCATAGTTTGGCTTCCGGTTCGACAACGCCTAGCCGGTTCCAGCATGAGCCGCACCCGCAAGATTGGTTTAGAACGAAACATGGGTCAATCATCGCCGGGACTATATCAAATATCACCGGCTGGCCTAGCGGCATGATTTTGGAAGATAGGGACAAGGTTTTTGCATTGAACGGCGCGGCGCTTTTTTCAGGGCGGAGGTGGATTTCCTTGACCGGGCCGGGATCAATTGTGCGGGCGCGGGGACATCTTGGCCCGGTTCATCACTACGCGCCCTGGGCGTTATCGGCACGGCCCGGTTGACGGACCCAGGGTCGTCGGGGCTATAGAGAGCGGGATATCGGTGATACGGCGACCTCGCCGGACGCCGATTGGCTGATCATTTACCGAGGGGCGACGCTACCGTCATGAGCAATCGCGAAGACTTGTTCAAGCCACCGGAGCGGTTGCGGCGATTGCAGATCGAGGTCACCACCTCATGCAATCTTTTCTGTCAGGAATGTTCGCGCACCATAGGCGTTCGCGAAGGGACCTGGACCGACAAGCATCTGACGCTGGAGAATTTCGACCGGCTGATCGAAAATACGCCGCCGGCGGAAATTTTGGTTCTGCAGGGTGTCGGCGAGCCGACGCTTAACCCGGAACTGCTGCAGATCACGGCTTCGGCCCGCGCCAGTGGCCGGTTCAAATACATTACCCTGAACTCGAATGCGGTGACGCGGACGCCGGCGTATTTTCGTCAACTGCGCGAGGCCGGGCTGGATTATGTCTGTGTATCGGTGGATTCGTTTAATCCCGAGGTCGCCGAACGCTGCCGGTCGGGAACCCGCGTCCCGAAACTGAAACGGCTGTTGCGAGAGATCTATCGGGAATTCGGGGTGATCGTGATCTCGATGGTGGCCAGCAAGCTGAACATGTTCGACCTGCCGGCGACACTCGAGGAACTCAACGCGATGGGCGAGGAGTTGTTGCCGACCAAACGCTTCACCGTCGAGATTCAACCGGTCATCAACTATCAGGACGATACCTCGAACCAGCCACGCACGATGTTCAATAGCCGGGAATTGGAGATGCTGCGCGACATGCTCGCGGCCATCGGCGCCGCCCTGCCGCGCCTGGTTCTGAGCCTCAATACCGCGCCAATCGAGAAGCCGAAACCCGGCCAGCGTTGCGGGCGGCCGTTCTTTTCCCCGTTCATTACCGTCGACGGGTTCATGACCCCGTGCTGCACGAGTTTCGATCCGGCGACCTATCAGCACACCAATATTCTGTACACGCCGATGACCGAGGCCTGGAGTTCGGCGCCGGTCAAGGGGTGGCTCGAGCAATTTCTCGACGAGGGCGATGAGATTTGCCGGGGCTGCTGTTTCGATATGGGTGGCCTCCTGCGCACCGAAGCGAGCGAATAGGCGGCGGAGCGAAAATCATGTGCGGCATCTGCGGAGTAATCGGCAAGAGCGCCCCGGAGGTTGTCGACCGGATGATCGCCGCCATGCATCACCGTGGCCCCGATGGCCAGGGCCAGTTCGATGCACCGCGAGCCTCGATCGGCATGGCCCGGCTGGCGATCCAGGATGTCTCCGCCTGGGGTGATCAACCCATGGCCAATGACGATCAAAGTATTTGGATCGTCTACAATGGCGAGCTTTACAACGGTCCCGCTGAGCGCGTGCATCTACAGGGCAAGGGGTACCGTTTCCGATCCACCGGCGATACCGAGGTGGTCCTCAAGCTCTATCAGGAATATGGCGAGGCTTGCCTGCCTAGATTGCGCGGGATTTTCGCATTGGCGATCATCGATCTTCGCGGCGGGCCGGGGCGGGAACGCTATCTTCTGGCGCGCGACGCCATGGGCGTGAAGCCGCTGCTCTATAGTCAGACCAAACGCGGTATCGTCTTTGCGTCTGAGCTGAAGGCGATTCTGGAAAGTGGTTTGGTGGAGCGGCGGGTTGATGGCGCTGCGGTGCGATCTTTGCTCTTTCGAGGGTCCGTCTACCAACCCGCGAGCATGATCAAGGGCGTCGAGATGCTGCCCCCGGCGCATGTCCTGATCCAAGAACGGGGTCAGACCAGGATCGAGCGATATTGGACTTTTGCAACCGACCGGCGCACCGAGTTGAAAGGCCTTGGCTATGGCGAGCAGGTCGAGGCGATGCGTGAATTGATGCGGGAGACAGTGAAGGCCCAGCTGGTCAGCGATGTCCCCGTCGGCGCCTTTCTGTCCGGCGGTGTCGACAGTGCGGCGTTGGTGGCGCTGATGGCCAGCGAGGCGGCGGGCCGGGTCAAGACCTTCTCGGTCGGCTTTGATGAGTCGCTGCGGGCCATCGATGAGACCGGCGAGGCCGGTGCGATCGCCGCGCATCTCGGCACCGATCATCACCGGGTCGCCGTTGATGGGGCGGAAATAGCTGAGAATTTCGACAAGGTGGTCATGGCCCTCGACCAACCCTCGGTCGATGGATTGAACAGTTATTTGGTCTCTCGGGCGGCGGCGGCGCATGTGAAAGTGGCGATCTCCGGCACCGGGGGCGATGATTTGTTCATGGGCTATCCTTGGCACGCCAAGGTGCTGGCGCAACCGCCGGCGCCGGACCGCTTCCTGGATGCCTATGCCGGCTATAACGCTGAGTTTCACCAGACCTTTGGCGATGGTGATGTTGGCCATCTGCTGGCGCCGAAACTGCGCAACGCGATGCGCGAGCCGGCGTCGCGCGGGATATTGCAGACCGACGAGTTGCCGGATGGCGGCGCGGTGGACCGGATGACCGTGCTTACCCTTCGCGGCTATACCAACAACCAGTTACTGCGCGATATCGACGCCATGTCGATGGCCCATTCGCTTGAGGTGCGGGTGCCCTATCTGGATGTCGAGATGATCAATTTCGCGCTCTCGCTGCCGGTCGAGGCGCGGATCGCCAAGCCGATTCCGGATGACCCGATGCGCAATTCCTACCGCGCCAGCGGCATCAAACGGATCCTTATCGACGCCGCCCGACCGCTGCTGCCCGAGGGGTTCGATACCGTACCCAAGCGTGGCTTTGGCATGCCGTTTAACCGCTGGGTGCAAGGACCGATGAAGGACCTTGCCGAGGCCAGCTTCGATGAGCGCCGCGCCGCCAACCATGGCGTGCTGGATCGTCGGATGATGCCGCAGCTTCGCCAAACCTTCGAGGCCGGGCGTCTGATTGGCTGGCGGGTCTGGTTGTTGATGGTGCTGCAGCGATGGTTGGAGCTGAACAAGGTGACGGGCTAGCGCTAAGCCGATTTGGCGGTCATGAACAGCCACGGGTTTGGCCCCCGACGGAATTCCCAAAAGGCCAGCAATTGGTCCAGGTGCTCCATATCGCGGAGTTCGGGATAGGTCTCAATATTGCGGTCGGAGGGGAGAATGCGCTTGATCTCATGGCTGGCGGCAAAGCGTTCGATGAAGGCTTGATTGAAGCCGACTTCGAATTTGTTGTGCAGCTCGACCTGGATATCGAAACCGGCCAGCGCCGGCGCTTTGCCGGGATCGAGCAGGTCCAGCTCGGCGCCCTCGATATCGCAGATCACCACCGTGTCGCCAGCCGGGAAAGCCGCGAAATCTTCGTGACTGAAAGTGCCGCCAAGGGTGATGCGATCGCCAACACCGTTCTGTTCGGCCATTTTGGCGCAGACTTGCCGGGCGTGGTCATCGGTGTCGTAGGCCCAGATCCGGCTGTTCGGTAGCAGCCGCGCCAGGCCGACGGCGTAATAACCTTCCGCGCAGCCGATATTAACGACATTGCCGTGACCGTGCGCTTGAATATGCTCGATCACCGGATGCAGTTCGGCCTCGTAACAGCCCAACAGTTTGGGCACGAAACACCCCTCGGCGGCGCCATTGGGCAATAGCATTCCGGCAAACGGGCCGCCGCGTACCGCCAGGCCGCCATGATGGACCAGGGTATTGGCCAGCAAGTGCGACCGATGCTGCGCCGAGATCCTGAGGATCCGCCGCAACCGTTCAATGGGTTGGATGTCCTGGCTATCCAGCAAGCGTCGCAGGCTCGTCAATGTGGCCTCGTGCATATCCACTTGGATGTCCTCGTCGTTGGCGGCCGCGGGAGGGTGGTCGATTGTTCTTTTGGAGTCTATCCACCGGACCCTGGATACCGCAACCGAAGCATCGGGGCCGCGGCGCTTTAAAGGGCGCGCACAGGCGGTGGATAGGTGACACACCATTCGCGCTATCGCATTGTTGACCTCTTGACGCGCGATGAACCCGGGGGCCGCGATGACGCTGTTGTTCACCCACGAAGCTTGCCTCTCTCATGATATGGGGCCGACGCATCCGGAGCGCCCGGCCCGGTTGGAGGCCTTGAACGCCGCTTTTGCCGTCGCGGCGTTCGATGGGCTTGACCGCCGTGAGGCCCCAAGGGCGACGATTGATCAGATCGCCCGCATGCACCCTCGGGCTCATGTGGAGCGGATTCTGGCCGCGGTACCTGAAACCGGTCTGGCGCGCCTCGACGGTGATACCGCAATGTCGCCCGGTTCCGGCGAGGCGGCGCTGCGGGCGGCGGGCGCGGTTTGCGCTGCTGTTGATGCGGTAATCGCCGGCGAAGCCTCGAACGCGTTCTGCGCCGGCCGTCCGCCGGGACACCATGCCGAAGCGGAAACCCCCATGGGCTTTTGTCTGTTCAACAGCGTCGCCATCGCTGCGGCGCATGCGCGCGCGGCGCACGGCTTGAAGCGCGTCGCGGTGATCGATTTCGACGTGCACCACGGCAACGGCACCCAGGCA
>JAQBUJ010000118.1 GCA_027623845.1 Pseudomonadota bacterium | reverse complement strand
CATCTGGTCGATATCGAATACGTCGACGGTCCGCCGCGCCGCCGCCCGCTCGCTCGCCGTGCCGGACAGGATGATCAAATTGTTGGTTGGGTCGGCCAGCAGCACCCGTCCCTTGGCCAGCACCGGCGCGAGCAGGCTTTGCATCTGCGCCGCGCCGATATAGCTCAGCGCCAGCACTTCAAGCCCATAGCCGGGAACTTGTGCGCCTTGCGATGTCGCACCCGCCGTCGCGGTCTGGCTTGCCACGATGCGGGTAACGTCGGGTTCATGCACCGCGGCCAGGCCGTGGGTGTCCAGCACATGATCAAGAACCCCGAACATCTGCGCGCGGGTCAGCGGGCGGGCGGTTCGCAGGGTAACCTTGCCCTGCAGATCGGCCGGCAGCAGGTAATTCACCCTAAGAAGATCGCCAAGAATGACTCTGAGAACCTGGGGGAGATCGGCATTTTGAAAGCTGACGGTGAGGTCGCCGATCGCGGCAATTTTGAGTGCCGGTTGTGGTTTCACCGCCGGTGGGCGCGCCGGATAGACTTCGTCAATCGGCTCGGCCACGAGGCGGGGCGGGGCGTTTAATTCTGCGTCGCTGCGGTCTTGCGATTTCGCCTGGCCGGAAGAGCCGGATGCCGCGTTGACCACCGCAGCCACCGGCGTCGCGCCGGGCGGCGTGAGTTGCCGCTCGCAGGAGATCGTCAGGGCCGCCAGGACGATGGCGATCGCCGCGCGGGTCAATCGGACCGGGTTGGCGATCACCGACGTTCTCCCACGCTTGGCAGCCAATGGGTGTTGCGCCCATTCAAGGTCGCCTTGTCGGCTTTCGGATTAAGCAAATCGATCTCACGACCGTCGCGGGTCAGTCGCACGTGATCCGTCCCGACCGCTGTCAAACGCCACCCGTCCACCTGCTCGCCCTCATGCAGTTCCACCACTCGGCCGGATTTCTCTTCTGTGAGAAGAATCATACGCTTGACCGAAGAGCGCACTATACCTGTCAGACGATAGCCGACAAGGCGAGTGGGGTTGGCTGGCGCCGGCGATGCGGCGACCTGGGGCGTTGGGGCGGCGGTCGGGCGACGGCTTGGAGCGAAAAGCGGGCGCGTAGCGGTCTGGGTAAGGTCAGCGAGCGGTGGGACTGCCTTCACCAGCTCTTGCACCGAGGCGGCGGTCATCGGGAGCTGGGACGGTGCAATGTTCGAAGGCGGGGCGATCGCCCAGGGGCTGACAGCCAGCCCCGCCAGGGCCAGCCAAAGCAGACCCAGTCGCCCGCCAATCCACCTGCTAATCCGCCCGTTAATCAACATCGTCTGAGCTCTCAGCCAGGGCGGCGATTTCCAAGCTCGCTTCCAAGTCCGGCGAACCGGGCCGGCCCAGCAGATCGAGACGGGAAACGCGGATCATCGGCACGCCGGTTTCCAAGCCGTGGAGCAGTCGCTGGACCTTGACGATCGATCCGGACAACGCCGCGCGAACCCTAATCTCGCGCAGGGGCAGGGCCGGTCGATCGTCGAGAACCTGCAGGGAGTCGATCCGCAATCCGTGTTTTATGGCGATGTCGCGCAAATGCTCCTGCAGACGGGCGACCGCCGTGGCGTCTCGCGCCGGGATGACGTCGGCGGCTTTGCGGTCCCGCGAAAGCACCGTTTCCCGCCGCGCCTCAAGCGCCGGTCTTCGAATAACCAACGCCGATTGTCTGGCGATCAGCTGCTGGGTCTCGTCGATTGTCGCCTGCCGGGCGGCGTACAGATCGACAAGCGGTTGCACGACGGCGACATGCGCGACGACCAGCAGCAGCGCCAGAACCGCCCAGGCCATGATCGCCGAGATCCTGGTCCTTCTCATCGCGGACTCACTTTGGCGCTCAATCGAAATCGATCAGCCCCGGATATCGGGTCGCGGTTGACCGGCGCGCGAAAGCGAACATCGTTGAACCAAGGTGACGCGGTCAGGACGTCGATCAAGGCCGTCGCCGCCGCCGATCGGCCCTCCAGGGTCAATGTCTCGGCGCCATACTGGTATTGCACCAGCCAGGTATCGTCGGGCAGAACGCGGGTTGTTTCCTCAAGCAAAAGCGTCATCGCCGCCCGGTTTTCGGCGAAGTCGCGCAGACGGGCATCCCTGGCCTCAAGCTGCTCGACTTGGCGAGCCAGCCGCATCACCGCTTCGACGCGCGGACGCTGCATATCCCGCTGGGCGTCGAGTCCCTCGATCCGGCGTTCCTGCTCAAGGAACGGGGAGACGATGGCGATCGCCGCCAGGGCGATGGTCGCTAGGGCGGGAATCCCACTACCACGTCGCTTGGAGGGGCCGGTTGGCGGGCCAATCAAACTTCTGTCCGTTGCCCGTTCGATGCTGGCGTGGTCGGCGACGACGTGATCGATAGTGATGCCAGCGGCGCGCAACGGCGCGATTAGCGCCTCGATCCGTGCGCGGGGGACGATCGTCAGTTCGACCCGAATTTGACCACCGGCCGCCGCATGGATCTCGCGGGTGAGTGCGACATCGGTTGATTTGAACGGTGTCAGCCGCTCGATCTCTACATCCAATACCTGATCGAGCGAGCGCCGCGCCGTATCCGGCAGGGTCAGGTCCGATCGCATCGCCAAATCGTCGGGAAGCACCACAACGACAGGCCCCTCCAGCTCGGTTAGGCGTTTGGCCAGCTGCGCCTGGCCGGCGCTCCCACGGGCATCGATCATGCCGCCACGGGCTTGGAAAAGCGCCCAGCCATCGCCATCGGGCTGAATAACCGCATAAGCCGTTGGACCCGGCCCGGTAGGCTGTTGCGCAGCGCCGCGCCCCAGTCGAAGAAAAGTGTCAGGATCATGCTCATGAATGCCGCACCCGTGCGGGGCCGCGCCCCAGCCGATCCAGGGACTTTACCGTTTCACAGCGGGATCGCGAAACCACTTACTCCAGCCTCGACCAGGTTAGCACCCGATAGGGGGCTTTGGGTTGGTGGGTCAAGGTGATCTCAGCCCGGCGGAACACCCGGCTGCCCGGACCAAACGCTTTGGCTGCGGTGATTTCATAGGTTTGACCGGGGCCGGGGGCCAGATAAGCCGAGGACGAGGCGAGAAGGGGCGGATCGACCAACCCCTCCCGGCGTTGTCGGATAATCATCTCAGCTTGATCCGGCGTCAGGCCGGGAATTGCCGTGAGCAGCGCGGTGGAGGCGAAATCGGGGTCGACCCGGTCGGCGCGACAATTGACCGTGACGTTGGAGCGCAGTGCCCGAAACAGATCAGCGTCGATCCCCGGCAGGCCTCGGAGCTGGTCGACCGACAATAAACCGGCCTCCACCCCTCGGGCGGCGATGAGGGCGTCGACGCTCAGCGCCGGATCGGCGGCGCCTAGGCGTTTTAGCAAGCGTGAAAAGATCGCGGGATCACCCTGGTTCAAGTCCCAGAGGCCGCAAGCGTCGCGCACCCGGACGGTGATCGGCTGGCCGGCGACGTCCATGACGCCTTCGCCACCTGTCTTCTGGAACCGCAGGCGTCCGTCCGGCGCGAACAAAGCAAGCGTCGCCGCCTCGATGGCGCCCTCGACCAGTGCGGTCGCGCGGGCCCGGTCAACCTCGACCGTGCCGACGGTGACCGCGCGGCTGGCGAGCGACAAGAGGCCGATGGAGATGACGGAAAGTACGATAAGACCGCCGAGAACCAGCACCAGCGCCATGCCCGCCTCAGGCTCTGATTCCTGTATGCGGCGGGTTTTGCGGATCATCGGACCGCCTGGCGCAAGCGTGGGCGTGCGATGGCGGTGGGCCAGCCCTGGGCCCGGAGCCGTACCAGCAGCGGGAAGCTGGGTTGATCGCGCCATTGGTTAAGCCATCGCGGTCGCCTATTTGGCTCCGGCGCACCGAAATAGGACAGCGCGGCGTCCTTTGGCAGGACGGCGATCCGGCGCTGCCATCCACGGGCGCCGGTGATAACCAGAGCGCCGTCCTCGGCAAGACGAATCCCTTGTGCGCTCAAGCCGCCGATCTGGTCAACCGCTGCCGGTCCGACCAGTTGCAGGGATTTCGCCTCGCCTTGAAAGCGCAAAGTGGCGCCGTGGGCGTCGGTTGAGCGCAGGGGAAAAGCCGATTCGATCAGCCCGCGAAACGCCCGATGCCCACGGATCAGCTCGGCGGTTTGCTCGGACCGTGTGTCGAGCCGCCCGGTAACATCGAGCCCGGTGCGCAACCCGCCTCCCAATAGGACCGCCAGCAACCCCATGAGGGTGAGGCCGACGAGCACTTCCAGAAGGGTGAATCCAGCCTGTCTCATGGCGTGTTTCTGCTTGGTACAGCCCCTGTAGGCGTCAGCCGGAGGGTTTGCAGAACCACCCGCGATGCCCCAAAGGTTACGCCAAGGACGATCTCATAGGCTTGCAGGAGAGGGGTCGGAGAAGGACGCTCGGTTATGTGTGCGGTCCAGGTGGCGTTCGGCGCCAGGTGGCCTGATAGGGCGCCGACTTTCAGTTCCCGACTGACCCCGAACTCCGCCAACAGCGACCGGGCCTGCAACGCCGCCCGCGTTGCGTCCGAGGATTTGGTGGCGGCGTTTATCGAGAGCGAGCTTGATTGCAAGGCGGCGGTTATCGCCAAGGCGACGATAACCAGAGCGACCAGTACCTCCAAGAGGGTGAAACCGGCTTGGCGGCGGCGTGTCATATTGTCAGTCCGGCGCCGCGTTTTCACACCTATACCAACGCCTCGCTCAGACTGGCGACTGTCGCCAGCAAGGCGAAAACGACCCCGGCGACGGTCAGGCCGAGCACCAGGATCAGCACCGGCTCAATCAGACCGATCAGCCGGGTTAGAGTGTGTTCCACCTCGTCGCGTTGATAGTTGGCGGCTTGTATGAGCATCGCGTCAAGACCGCCGGTTTCTTCGCCAACGCGAACCAAATGCACTGCGATGGCAGGAAAACAGCCGCATTCGGCCATCAGCACCGCCAACCCGCGCCCCTCGGGGATGGCGGTCGCGATACGTGCGCCGGATGCTCTCAATGTCTGGTTCGAGAAACTCCCGGCGATCACCCGAACCGCCTCGGGCAGGACCACCCCATTGGCCAACAGGATGCCGAGGCCGCGTTCCCAGCGCTCGGTCTCGATCTTCGCCCATAGGGGCCCGATGATCGGCAGCGACATGCAGAAACGGTCTCGGGCCCGGCGGCCTTGCGGCAAAGCGTTGGCCAGCAGCAAAGCCAGCAGTACGGCGGGGATGATCCAGCCATACAGCAGGAGGAAGTGCGAGATCGCCAGGACCGCCCGGGTCGTGGCCGGCAGATCCGCTTCGGCGCCGGCGAGCAAAGGCGCCAAGCCTGGGACGACGACGACGAATAGCACGGTTATCGCCACCGCCGCCGCGACCACCAGGACTAAGGGATAAACCAACGCCGAACGGATTTTTTGGGACACCGCGTCGCGCCGTTCATGATGCTCCGCCAACCGGCTCATCGCCTCGCCCATCCGCCCGGAGGTCTCGGCCGCGGTGATCACGGAGATGTCGAGATCATCGAAAACGCCAGGCTCCGCCGCCATTGCTTCGGATAATGAGCCGCCGTGTCGAATGCGATCGGCGACCGCGCCGGCCAATCCCGCAAGCGCCGGGGCGTCGTGCTGGCGTGACAGCAGTTCCATGGCTCGATCGATCGACAATCCCGCCGTCAGCAAGGTCGCGCATTGGCGCATGAACGCCTGGATATGCCGGCGTTTCACGCGCCGAATGAGCGGCTGACGCAAGGGGTGGTCCGGCGCGCCTATCGGGGAGACCGGTCGGTCTAAATCACTCATCCGCCGTCCATGCCCGTCGCAGCGATGATTTCGGCCAGGCTGGTCTCCCGAGCCCGCAGATTAGCGATACCGCTATCCAATAAGCTGCCGCCAGCTGTGCCGTCGGCGGCAAGGGCGCGCAATTGGCTGAGCCCGGCGCCATCGGTCACGGCTTGTCGAAGCGCCGGTGTCATCACCAGGATTTCCGATAAGACCAACCGGCCGGCATAACCGGTGTCGTGGCAGGCGGCGCAGCCAACCGGCTCGCAAACCTCGATGAGGTCTTGCCCGTTCGGACCAAGTAACGCCCGCTCCTCGTCAGTGATCTGACGCGAGGCCTTGCAGCTCGGGCAGAGCCGGCGCACCAGACGCTGCGCCAGGACCGCGCGCAATGATGCGGTCAACAGATAGGGTTCGATCCCCATGTCGAGCAGCCGGGTGATCCCGCTTGCCGCGTCGTTGGTGTGCAGTGAGGAAAGCACCAGATGTCCGGTGAGCGAGGCCTGCGCCGCCAGTCGCGCGGTTTCCTCATCGCGAATTTCGCCAACCATGATGATGTCCGGGTCCTGGCGAACGATAGACCGCAAAAGGGTTGGAAAGCCGAGGCCGATCCGGGCATTGACCTGAATTTGGTTGATCCCGGAAAGCCGATATTCGATAGGGTCCTCGACGGTGAGAATTTTCCGGCTGGCGGCGTTGATCCGCCCCAGCGCTCCATAAAGCGTGGTTGTCTTGCCGCTGCCGGTGGGGCCGGTCGCCAACACCAGCCCGTTGGGAGCCGTCAGAGCCTGAGCCAGGGCCGACAAAACCGGGGTTGAGAGCCCAAGTTGGTCGATATCGCGCGGCGCCGCCGTCTGGTCGAGAAGCCGCAGCACCACGCTTTCACCGCCCAGAGTGGGTACCGTTGAAACCCGGATATCGACGGCCCGGCCTTGGATCGTCAGGCTGGCGCGACCATCCTGGGGCAGGCGCTTTTCAGCGATATTGAGATCGGCGAGGACCTTGATCCGGCTGATCAACATCGCCGCCAGATAGTTTTCCGGCGCGGCGCCAAGCTCAATGAGATGGCCATCGATCCGGTAGCGCACGCGGATGCCGTCGCCGTGTGGCTCGATATGTAGATCGGAGGCTCCATGGGCGATCGCCCGGGCGATCAGCGCGTCGACGGCGCGGATCGCCGGCGCATCGCTTGCCGCGTCCTCGCCGCGCCGGGCTGTTTCGGTTTTGCTGCTGGTCGCGGATCGTGCCGGGCCATAAAGCCTGTCCAGCGTCCGATCTATGTCGGCGGGCACCGCGACCTGTACGGTGATGGGTTTACCGACCAGTATCCGCAGAGATCGAATGGTGTTGCTATCCAGCGGATCAGCCATGGCGACGCTCAGGCAGGCGTCATCTTCGCTCAGGGGCAGCACCCGTGCCCGGCGCAGGAACGGGACGCTGACGCCGCCGGCCTGGATGGCGGAGACCGGAAATGACGCGGCGGCGGCGAGCGGCAACTTAAGGTGATCAGCGAGCGCCAGGGCCATGTCACGTTCGTCAACCAGACCTTGGCGAGTCAGCAGCACATGCAGGCTTTCGCCGGACTCCTCCATCAGCCGCCGGGTCGCGGTGGCAGCCTGTAGATCGATCAATCCCCGGTTTAGGAGAACATCCGAGAATTCGGCGGTCTCGACCATTGCCGCTCCAGTACAATTCGAGCCGATTATTGCTGTTCTGCGGGACGGGTTCAATCGCCGCAGGTGCGAAACCCCACGAAATTGTTGGAGTTCACCGTTGCTCGTTCGGTTGGAATCTGGCTTATTGGCCGCTCCAATACCGGGGCAGAATGCCCCTTAATCTATTGTAGGGGTTGGATATTCATGGGGTTTCCATGGGGGAACGCACGGTGGCGTGGGCGGTTGGCATGGTTGCTGGCGGCTTTTTTGCTGTTTCCATGGGCGATCACCGGCTGGACTACTGAAGGATTGGCGCAGGCAAAAGCGCCGGGAGCGGCCCCGGTAGAGGCCCCTGGAGAGGCAAGGGAGCCAGCACGGATCGAGTATCGCGAGATCCTGAAGGACCCCGACAACATTTCACTCAACTTTCGCTTCGCCCGTCAGCAGGTCCAGGACGGCAATATCAAGGGTGCGTCGGCGACCTTGGAACGCATTCTCTTGATCCAACCGGATCTGGCCGTGGTGCGCTTATTCTATACGGCGGTGCTGATCCGGCTCGACAGTTTGGCGGAGGCCAGCCAGCAGCTTGAACTGGTGCAGGCATCCGGCGATCCGGCCGTCGCTGCGCAGGTTGAGCGGTATCGCACGGCCAGAGGTGGTTCGGGAAAACTGAACAGTTGGGATAGGTGGATTTTCCGCGCAACGGCGGCATGATTGCC
>JAQBUJ010000117.1 GCA_027623845.1 Pseudomonadota bacterium | reverse complement strand
ACCGGCCAGCTCAGCCGCCCCGCTGGCCATCGCGGCGGGGCGAATTTCCGTATTCAGGTGATCCAGAACCGCTTGCGTCTGGGTCCAGGCCGGGTCGGCGGCCTTTGATCCCGAAACCAGGGCGCTGGCTAGAAATTCCAAACGTTCGACGGTATCCCCGGCGCTGCGCCAGGAGGTATTCGGTGCGCCGCTGGCGCCAGCGTCGCCAAGCGCTTCGGGGCGCGGGCCGGTCCACGGCGCGGCCATGGCGCAATCCAGCGGATCGAAGGCCTCCAAGCCCAAATCCGCCGCCAGCGCCCGGTGCAGCGACGCTGCCCCTGCCTTACCGGCGCCCCGAGGGGTACGCAGAAGCGCGACCAGAAGATCGTCCAACAGGCGGCCTTGTGGTGTTTCACCGAAGACATGCAACCCGTCGCGGATCTGCAACTCTTTCAGCTCGCAGAGAAAAGCATCCAGCTTTTGCAGTTTTTCATTTTCGCCATCATCCGCCGTGATCCCACAATCCAGATCGAGCCGAAGCCGCTGTACCAGTTCGAGGATTTTCTCGGACAGATAGGCGAGACGGCGCGGGTCGAGGCCGGCGGCCTCGTAATATTCATCGACCAGCGCCTCAAGGTCTCGCAGGGGACCATAGGTCTCCGCCCGGGTCAGTGGCGGGGTCAGATGATCGATGATCACCGCCGCGCTTCGACGCTTGGCCTGGGTACCCTCGCCGGGATCATTGACGATGAACGGATAGAGGTTCGGTAAAGGGCCGAGCGCCACCTCCGGGTAACAGGACTCGGACAGGGCCAACGCCTTGCCGGGCAGCCATTCAAGATTGCCGTGCTTGCCGAGATGGACAACCGCATGCGCCCCAAAGCGGCGGCGCAACCAAGCGTGAAAAGCCAGATAACCATGTGGCGGCACCAGGGCCGGATCGTGATAGGTCGCTTTCGGGTCGATGTTGTACCCACGCGCCGGCTGGACCGCGACAACGACATTGCCGAAGCTGTGAACGGCAAGCAGAAATCCATCCCCGATGATGAAGGGATCGGTTTCCGGCGCCCCCCAGCGTTCCGTCACCTGATCTTGCACTTGAATCGGCAGCGTGGCGAAAAAGGCGTGATAGTCGGCCAGGGAATAGCTGACGCCGCCGGGTCTTTGGTTTCGGTCGACCAGGGCATTGGTCGGACCGGCGGTCAAGCGGGCCATCAGCGCCTCTGCATCGGCTGGCGCGCCGGTCACTTGGTAGCCTGCCTCGGCGAGGCTACGCAGCACCCGCACCGTGCTGGCCGGGGTATCCAGGCCAACGCCATTGCCGATGCGGGCGTCCTTGTTTGGATAGTTGGCCAAAATCAGCGCGACATGACGCTCAGCCGGCGGGGTTTGGCGCAGGGCCACCCAATTGGCGGCGAGATCGGCGGTAAACGCGATCCGGTCGGCCACCGGCTCATAGGCGACGATCGCGCATTCGGTCAGGGTGTCGAAATGCGCCTCGGCCTTGAAAGACACGGCCCGGGACAGCAAACGCCCATCGACCTCCGGAAGCGCCACGTTCATCGCGATATCACGGGCCGAAAGGCCGGCGACGGATTCTTCCCATCCGGCCCGGTCACTGCCCGAGAAGATCACCTGGATGACCGGGCAATCGGCTCCGTCGAACGGAGTTTCGGCACGCGCCGCTCCGGGCTTGGAAACCGCAAAACCGGTGGCGTTGAGGACCACCGCCGTGTCCGCCTGGGCCAACATGGAGGTGACCAGTTCAGCCGAGCTTGCATCCTTGAGGCTGGATACGTAAATCGGCAACGGATTGAGGCCGCGATCCGCCAGCGCACCGATCAGAGCGTCAACCGGCTTCAGATTTCCGGCCTGAACCAATGCCCGATAAAAGACGATGGCGGCGGCGGGCCGGGCCGGCTGCCAATGTGCTCGCAAATCCTCCAGCCCTGGCGTCTCCAGACCCGGCCAGTAGAGCCCGGCTCGCATCAAAGGCGCCGGTTCGGCCCACAGCGCGTCCCTGCCAATCAGGGTTCCGGCATGGTTCAGCAACGCGATGGCGTTGTCGATGCCGCCATGCACAAAGTAACCCCAGATCCGCTGCACCGTTTGCGCCGGCAAGGTCGACTGGGACATCAACGCGGCGTCGGGCTGATCGTCACCGGGAACGAATGCTAGCGCGATGCCCTTCTCTCGGGCGATGCCGGCGATCTGCTCGATGCCATAGGGCCAGTAACCGGTCCCACCGATCAACCGGACCACCACCAGTTTAGCCTTGGCGATCACCTGCTCGACATAGAGGTCGACGGACAGGTTGTGCGCCAACTGCATGAGATTGGCGAGCCGCAAAGTCGGAGCGGCGCCCCCGGACCGAAGCTGGATTTGGGCCTGGATTTGGGCCTGGGCCTGGGCGAGACAGGCCAGTTCGGTATCGGCGGCCGAGAGGACAACGATCTCACCCGGGCTTTGGCCGAGGTCTACCGCTTCGGCGCCATCAGTCGTCCGCCCGGGCGTCGCCGCCAGAAGATGCATTCGGCGCCCTCGTCAACCACGCAGTGCAGCGGAAATACGCGCTTGATCCAACCCGTTCTGCCCGATGATGACCAGGCGGGAGGATCGGGTGTCGTTGGCCGTCCAATCCCGATCAAAATAACGTTGGATCCGACTGCCTACCGCCTGGATCGCCAGACGCATCGACTTGCCGGGAACCGCCAGAAACCCTTTTACCCGCAGAATATCGTGCTCGACGATCACCCGCTCCAGCCGCGCCAATAGCCCGTCCGGATCCTCGGATTCGCCGAGGTCGATGACGAAGCTTTCGAAATCCTCATGATCGTGTTCCTGTCCGTCGTCATGGTGCGAAGGCCGGCTGTCCAGGTCCGACTCCGCCTCCATTCCAAGGCCGAGCAGGACCGAGGCGTCGATCTTGCCATGGCTGGAGCGCAGGGTTTTCACCGCTGGCCGCAGATGGCGGGCAACCATGGCGTCAATATCGCTCCAATCACCGGCATCCACGCAGTCCGTCTTGTTGAGCACGACCATGTCGGCGCATTGCACCTGCTCCTCGAACAATTCCTCAAGCGGGCTTTCATGATCGAGGGAGTCGTCGGCCTCGCGTTGTGCCTGCACCGCATCGGGATCGGTGGCGAAACGGCCGGCGGCGACAGCCGAGGCATCGACGACAGCGATCACCCCGTCGACCGTGGTGCGGGTGCGCACCTCGGGCCAGGCAAAGGCTTTGAGAAGCGGCTTCGGCAGCGCCAAGCCGGAAGTCTCGATAATGATGTGGTCTGGCGGGTCGTCCCGGTCCAGCAACGCCCGCATGGTCGGCAGGAAATCATCCGCGACCGTGCAACAGATACAGCCGTTGGCGAGTTCCACGACATCGTCGTCGGTACAATCCTCCATACCGCAGCCCAATAACAACTCGCGGTCGACGCCGAGGTCGCCGAACTCGTTGATGATGAAGGCGAGTCGGCGGCCATTGGCGGTTGCGATCAAATGCTGAATCAGGCTGGTTTTGCCGGAACCGAGAAATCCGGTGATGACTGTCGCCGGAATTTTCTTGGATGGGTGGTGATAAATATCGTTGCTCATGCGGTCCCTCCCGAGGCCAAGCGATTACGCTCAGTCGTCACCAAACGGAGGACCCGCGTTCCGACAGCACCCCGTGCCCGAACTGGCGACGACATCGACGGCAGGTCTCCTGGCTCGCGGGTCAGTGCGGGCGGTCCCGCCTTCCCGGGGGCCGATTACTCGGCTTGCCCAGTGGCGTGTAGGGACCGACGCTCGCCGCTCACAGTTGCGGGGGCAGCCGCAGTTGGGTGCACATGTGATGCAGCACCTTCCGCGTTCCCTTTTCATCCCCATCGGGGAACCATCGATGGCTGTTTGTCGGGGCATGTGGGGTTGGTGTCAAGGATAGCGATTGAAACGCGATTTTTCGTATTGCGAATGATTCGCATTTTTCTTGACAGTCTTCGGCCCCTGCGGCACAAAAGCTCTCAATTGCGAATCATTCTCAATAACGGAACGATGAGATGAGGGAGGCGGGTTTGAGACGACATTGGTCGAGAGGCCTGCTTGGATCGTGTGTGGTGGCGACGGTCTTGGCCGCAACAGTCTCGGGCGCAACGCTCAGCAGCGCGGGTTCCAGCGAGGTCAACGTTTATTCGCTCCGGCAGTCTTTCCTGGTGAAGCCGCTTTTCGATGCCTTCACCCAGGAAACCGGAATCAAGGTCAACGTGGTTTTCGCGAAGAAGGGTCTGGTCCAGCGGTTAAAGTCCGAAGGCGCCAACAGCCCGGCGGATTTGCTGTTCACCGTGGATGTTGGCCGGCTCCAGGATGCCTACGACGCGGGCGTAACCCAGGCCGTCAGCAGCTCCGTGTTGAGCGCGGCGATCCCGACAACCTATCGGCATCCCGAGGGCCATTGGTACGGTATGACCACCCGTGTCCGTATCCTTTACGTCTCGAAGGACCGGGTGCAACCAGGCGAAATCAAACGTTACGAGGATCTCGCGGACCTCAAATGGCGAGGCCGGATTTGCACGCGCAGCGGCAAGAATTCCTACAATCTGGCTCTGATCGCCTCAATGATTGCCCATCATGGTGAAGCCGAAGCTGAGAAATGGCTGGCCGGCGTGAAGGCCAACCTGGCCCGCCGCCCTCAAGGCAATGACCGGGCTCAGGTCAAAGCGATCCATGCCGGCGAATGCGATGTCGCCATCGGCAATCACTATTACTACGGCAAGATGCTGGAAAAAGAAGACCAGCGGGCCTGGGCCGGGTCCGTCTATCTGGTCTTTCCAAACCAGGCGGGTCGCGGCACGCATGTGAACATTTCCGGCGTGGCGCTAACCAAAGCGGCGCCGAACAAGGCCAACGCAATCCAGCTTATGGAGTTCCTGGCCGGGCCGGGCCAGACGCTCTATGCCGAACAGAATTATGAGTATCCGGTAAAACCCGGCGTCCCTTGGCTGCCGCAAGTTAAGGCATGGGGGGTCTTCAAGTCGGACGAGCTGAATATTTCGGCGCTGGCTGAACTGCGCGCCGCCGCCGCCCGAATGGTCGATCGTGTCGGCTTCGACGGTTAAACGAGCGGCGGAGTAACGCCTTGGCAGGAATGGAAACCACCGTATCCAATCGGCCTTTCTCCGAGGGGCCGATCCGTGCGTCGGTCGCCGGGGCGGGGGCAATCTGGACTATAGGCGCCGTCCTAACGGCGGCCTTCATCGCGCTGCCGGTTCTAGCGATCGTCTGGATCGCGCTGTTTCCGACCGAGAATATTTGGGGGCATTTGGCGGCGACGGTATTGCCGGGATACATCGTCACGACGCTGATGATCATGACCGGCGTTGGCGTCGGTGTGGCGGTCATCGGGACCGGGACCGCCTGGTTGGTCGCGATGTGCCGCTTCCCGGGCCATAAACTGTTCGCTTGGCTGCTGGTGCTGCCAATGGCGATGCCGGCTTATGTGGTCGCTTATACCTATACCGATCTCCTGGAATATGCCGGTCCGGTGCAAACAGTGTTGCGGGCGACGTTTGGCTGGGAGAATTCCAGCAACTATTGGTTTCCGGCGATCCGCAGTGACGGCGGCGCCATCACCGTGCTGACCCTGGTGCTCTATCCTTATGTGTATCTGCTGGCCCGGGCCGCGTTCCTGGAGCAATCGGTTTGCGCCCTGGAGGTCAGCCGAACCCTTGGCCGAACGCCATTGGAGAGTTTTGTCTCGGTCGCGTTGCCATTGGCGCGTCCAGCCATCGTTGTCGGCGTGATGCTGGCGCTGATGGAAACATTGAATGATTTTGGCATCGTCGATTATTTCGCGGTACGCACGCTCACCGCCGGGGTTTTTGACGTGTGGTTTGGTATGGGCAATCCAGGAGGCGCGGCGCAAATCGCCTTGGTATTGCTTGGGTTCGTCATCCTGGTGATCTGGCTGGAGCGGCTGTCGCGCCGCCGGCAGAGGTTCCACGGCACCACCACGCGTCACAAAACTTCGCCGGGCTTCCAGCTTGGCGGCTGGCGCGCTGGTCTGGCGATGATCTGCTGTGCGGTGCCGATCGTCTTGGGTTTCGCGGCGCCCGCCTTGGTTTTGGTTATTTACGCGACCCGCCGGCTAGCCGCCGTCGGGTTCGGCGACGAGAGCACCGCCGCCTATTTATCCCATAGCGGCAATAGCGTGCTGCTCGCCTCATCGGCGGCCGCCATAACTTTGGTGATCGGGGTCTTTTTAGCTTATGCGCAGCGATTGTGTCCGACGGTCCTGGTTCGTGGCACCGTGCGCTGGGCCAATGTCGGCTATGCCCTGCCCGGTGTCGCCATCGCCATCGGCGTATTGTTGCCGATCGGCGCCTTTGACAACGCGGTGGACGCTTTCATGCGCCGCAGTTTCGGGATTTCCACCGGCTTGTTGATCAGCGGCAGCATCGGCGCGCTGATGATCGCCTATGTCGTGCGGTTCCTGACGGTTTCGCTGGGAGCGGCTGAATCAGGGCTTGGCAAAGTGACGCCAAATGTCGACATGGCCGCCCGCACGTTGGGCCAAGGCCCCTTGGCGACCCTTTTGCGGGTGCACCTGCCATTGATCCGCGGCAGCGTGCTGACCGGTGCGGTGCTGGTGTTCGTCGATACGATGAAGGAACTGCCGGCGACTCTGATCCTGCGACCGTTCAATTTCGACACCTTGGCGACCTTCGTCTACCAATACGCCTCGGATGAGTTGCTGGAGGAATGTTCGCTTGCCGCTCTGACGATCGTCGTCGCCGGAATTGTGCCGGTGATCCTGCTCAATCACATGATCTCAGCCAACCGGGATCAGGACCATTCCGCCGCCGGGTAACCAGCCGGTTTATCGACCGAGGCTATTGCCGGCTGATGCCCGTTTGCGCCGGCCGCGCGGGCTTTTGTCACCATCATCCTCATCGAACAGATCAGCAAGCTGGTTCATCATCGTGCCACCCAATTGCTCGGCGTCGACGATGGTCACCGCACGGCGATAATAGCGTGTGACATCATGGCCGATGCCGATCGCCGCCAATTCCACCGGAGAGCGGTTCTCAATGTACTGGATCGCCTCACGCAGATGCTTTTCCAGATAGTTGCCCGGATTGACCGACAAGGTCGAATCGTCCACCGGCGCGCCATCGGAAATAACCATCAGGATTTTCCGCTCTTCGGGACGAGCAAGCAGACGCTGATGGGCCCACAGGAGCGCTTCGCCGTCGATGTTCTCTTTCAGGATCCCTTCGCGCAACATCAGCCCCAACGATTTTCTCGCATGACGCCATGGGGCGTCCGCTGATTTGTAGACAATGTGCCGAAGATCGTTGAGGCGCCCGGGATTCTGCGGCTTACCGCCGCTGATCCATTTTTCGCGCGCCGAACCACCCTTCCAGGCCCGGGTGGTGAAGCCAAGAATCTCAACCTTGACCCCGCAGCGTTCTAAGGTGCGGGCCAGGATATCGGCGCTCATCGCGGCTATGGTGATCGGTCGGCCCCGCATCGAGCCGGAATTATCGATCAGCAGCGAGACCACCGTGTCGCGGAACTCGGTATCCTTCTCGATCTTGAACGACAGCGGGAACAAGGGCTGGGTAACGACACGCGACAGCCGTCCGGCATCGAGCACCCCCTCGTCGAGATCGAACAACCAAGAGCGGTTCTGCTTGGCCAACAGTTTACGCTGTAGCCGGTTGGCCAACTTACCAATTAGGCCTTGCAGGTGATTCAGTTGCTGGTCGAGCAGCGCCCTCAGCCGGGTCAGTTCGGAGGCGTCGCAAAGCTCGGCGGCGGGAACCACCTCATCATATTCCGTCGTGAAGGCTCGGTAGGCGGCGCTGCGCGCATCGTCGGAATTGTGGAACATCGGCGGCGTGCCGGGATTGGCCGGCTCTTCGTCGCCGCCGCCCGGCTCCATGTCCATATCCTCGCCGTCCTCGCCGTCGGCGGACTCGTCTCCGGCTTCCATCTCCGACGGGATCATCTCCGACTCGTCACCATCTTCACTGGTGCCGCTGGTGCCGGAATCGTTCATCTCATCGGAATCGCCGCCGTCGCTGTCGTCCTGCGAATCGCTTGGGTCATCGTCCGACAGACCGTCTTCACCGAGCTCCAGATCAAGATCAGTGATCAACTGGCGGGCATGTTCGGCATAGGCCTGCTGATCGGTCACATGGGCGCCGAGGCTGTTCAG
>JAQBUJ010000116.1 GCA_027623845.1 Pseudomonadota bacterium | reverse complement strand
GGTTCAGTCAGTCCTATGGCCTGATGATCAACTATCTCTATCGTTTGGGAGATATAGAAACCAACAGCATCGCCTATTTGGCCGATCGCAAGGTGGCGGAATCGCCGTCGATCCGAACATTGGCGCGTGGTTGATGCGGTTTCGATGGTGAAGGATTGTTGACGCGAAGAGCCGCTTCCGTTAGCCATGCCCTCCGACCAATGGGCTGGTCTGGGCGGGTCGACGAATTCGCTTGGTCTCGGGGGCGTGAGCGGGTGTGGTGGAATTGGTAGACACGCCAGATTTAGGTTCTGGTGGCGAAAGCCGTGGGGGTTCAAGTCCCTTCACCCGCACCAAGCCGATGCCGCCTGCCTGCCTGGTTGGGCGAAAAGGGCGCGCGCGACGCGGGCTCTTACGTAGGTTGTGAAAGATATCAAGAACAGGCGACGGCGAGCGCCTAAAGGGATCGGACGACAGTCATGCAGGTTACTGAGACCCTTACCGAAGGTCTGAAGCGCGAGTTCCAGGTCCTCATCCCAGCCGCCGACATCGACGGCAAAGTGACCGGACGCCTCAATGAATTGGCGCCAACGCTTCGCATTCCCGGATTTCGGCCGGGCAAGGTTCCGCAGAAGATGCTCAAGCAACGATATGGCCAAGCGGTGCTTGGCGAGGTGCTTGAGGCGACGGTCAACGAATCTTCGCAAGCGGCCCTTGACGAGCGTGGGCTGCGTCCCGCGGTTCAGCCGAAGATCGAGATTACCGAATTCGACGAAGGTAAGGACCTGGCGTTCAAGCTCAGCGTCGAGTTGATGCCGGAAATCCAACCCGTCGACTTTTCTGCGCTGACTTTGGAGCGGCTGACCGCTGAGCCGGCCGATAAGGACATCGACGAGGCGATGGTGCGGCTATCAGAGCAGCACAAAACCTCCGAACCGATCACCGAAGAGCGCCCCAGCCAGAACGGCGACGTGGCGGTGATTGACTTCAAGGGCATGGTTGACGGCGAGGCGTTCGAGGGCGGTAGCGCCGAGGGTCACCAACTGGAACTAGGCTCGAACCAGTTTCTGGCTGGCTTTGAGGATCAATTGATCGGGGTTAAGGCCGGCGATTCGGTGGAAGTCAAAGTGACCTTCCCCGAGGATTACGGACAACCAACCCTGGCCGGTAAGGACGCGGTTTTCGAAACCAAGATGGTCGAGATACGCGAGCCGAAACCAGTCGAAATCAACGACGATTTCGCCAAGCTGTTTGGCATGGATGATCTGGCGGCGTTGAAGGATGCGATGCGCGGCCAGATCGCGCAGGAATTTTCTCAGGCGTCGCGGGCCCGTTTGAAGCGGACATTGCTCGACAGGCTTGAGGAAGGCGAGGCCTTCGAAGTGCCGCAAACCATGGCGGACCAGGAGTATCAAGCGATCTGCCGCGCGGTAGATCCGGCCACTGCCGAGCATGATCACGATCATGACCACGACCACGACCACGACCACGACCACGACCATGCCCACGATCATGACCATGCGCACGATCATGACCATGCCCACGACCACGATGACGCGCCTCAGCCCCCGGCTGTTGACGCGTCGTTGAGTGACGAGGACAAGGCGGAATACCGTAAGCTCGCCGAGCGTCGGGTGCGTCTTGGATTGATGCTGCAGGAAGTCGGGCGCTTGAATAATATCGAAGTGACCGAGGACGAGGTGCGCCGCGCCATGTTCCAGGAAGCACAGCGCTATCCTGGGCAGGAACAGCAGATTATGAAACTTTACCAAAGTAATCCGCAGGCGATGGCGAGCCTTCGGGCGCCGTTATTCGAGGATAAGATCGTCGATTTCGTTTTGGAAATGGCGACCGTCACCGACAAGATCGTCACGGTCGAGGAATTGATGTCCGATCCGGATGCTCAAGGCGACGACGATGCGGCGGCGGACAAGGCCGAGGACACCGTTAAGTAGGACTCCTGGCCACCGTACGTGTTATTGCTGACCGTTAGTGCCCGACCACTCGCTGAGATCTGGAGCCATGAACGATCCCGTCGACATCTATATGAACAGCCTTATTCCAATGGTGGTCGAACAGACCAACCGTGGAGAGCGGGCTTACGATATCTATTCGCGCCTGCTGAAGGAGCGAATCATCTTCATTGTCGGGCCGATCAACGACGCGGTTTCCAGCGTGGTCTGCGCCCAGTTGCTGTTCCTTGAGGCGGATAACCCGACCAAGGACATCGCGATGTACATTAATTCGCCCGGCGGTATCGTGACCTCCGGCATGGCGATGTACGACACGATGGAGTATATCCGCCCGGAAGTATCGACCGTTTGCATCGGGCAAGCCGCCTCGATGGGGTCGCTGTTGCTCACCGCCGGCGCCAAGGGAAAACGTTATTCCCTGCCGAATTCCAAGATCATGATCCACCAACCTTCCGGTGGTTATCAGGGCCAGGCAACGGACATCGAGATCCACGCTAAGGAAATTTTGGCGACGCGCGCGCGATTGAACGAGGTTTATGTCAAGCATACCGGCCAGCCGCTGGAAAAAATCGAAGCGGCTATGGACCGGGATAATTTCCTGACCCCGACCGATGCTCTGGCGTTTGGCTTGATCGACGAGGTGGTTGAAAAACGGCCTGTCGAGGTAGGGGACGAAGGCGCGGCGAAGTGATAAGGTGACGGAACGTTGATCGGGAAGCGGGAGCGTTTTCGATCTCGTTAACCGGAAGGTCACTAAAGCGCCATAAGATTGTTTGACGTTGTGCGGCCTCGAAAGCCGGGGCTAACATGAAACTGGATAGATGATTTTCGGATCGGTGCGCCATGAGCAAGTCCGGCAGCGGTAACAGCAGTAGCAGCGGCGGCGACTCCAAAAATACGCTGTACTGTTCTTTCTGTGGCAAGAGTCAACATGAGGTCCGAAAATTAATCGCGGGCCCGACGGTGTTCATCTGTGATGAATGCGTCGAATTGTGCATGGATATCATTCGCGAGGAAAATAAAACCACGCTGGTGAAATCCCGCGATGGTGTTCCGACCCCGAAGGATATCAGCACGGTTCTCGACGACTATGTGATCGGCCAGGGTTTCGCCAAACGCATCCTTTCGGTGGCTGTCCACAACCATTACAAGCGCTTAGCGCATGGTCAGAAAAGCGACGATGTCGAACTGGCGAAGTCGAATATTCTGCTGCTTGGCCCGACCGGTTGCGGTAAAACGCTGCTGGCACAGACCCTTGCAAGAATCATCGACGTTCCCTTTACCATGGCCGACGCGACGACCCTGACCGAGGCCGGGTATGTCGGCGAGGACGTGGAAAACATCATCCTCAAGCTGTTGCAGGCCGCTGACTATAATGTCGAGCGGGCGCAGCGCGGGATCGTCTATATCGACGAGGTCGACAAGATCAGCCGCAAATCCGACAACCCGTCGATCACCCGGGATGTGTCGGGCGAGGGCGTTCAGCAGGCGTTGCTGAAGATCATGGAAGGCACCGTCGCCAGCGTGCCGCCGCAGGGCGGGCGCAAGCATCCGCAGCAGGAATTCCTGCAGGTCGACACAACGAACATCCTGTTTATCTGTGGCGGCGCCTTTTCCGGCCTTGAGCGGCTCATTTCCAACCGGAGCCAGGGGTCGTCGATTGGCTTCAATGCCGAAGTGCGCTCGTCCGATGATCGGCGTACCGGCGAAATTCTGCGCGGAGTTGAGCCGGAGGATCTCTTGAAGTTTGGGTTGATTCCGGAATTTGTCGGTCGGTTGCCGGTTCTGGCGACGTTGGACGATCTGGACGAGGATGCGTTGGTGGAAATTCTGACCAAGCCGAAAAACGCTCTAGTCAAGCAGTACCAACGGTTGTTCGAGATGGAAGACGTGCAGCTTGAGTTCCGTGATGACGCGCTTCGAAGTATTGCCGCCAAGGCGATCCAGCGTAAAACCGGCGCTCGGGGCCTGCGGTCGATCATGGAGAATATTCTGCTCGATCCGATGTATGATTTGCCTGATGCGGACGATGTGCAGGAAATAATCATTAACGCTGACGTCGTCGAAAACGGCACGGCGCCAATCAAGGTGCACGCTGATCGTCGCGAGGACGTGGGCACCAGCGCATGAGGCCGGAGATATCGGCCTATCGATCTGATGGATGCGTAGATCTTGATTCTCGGCGATGCCGGGACCACTTATTTACTTCATTGCGCGGCGTGCTAGTTCACCCTGCGGTTATCCTGTGAAGAAAGAGCAACTCCGACGATGACAGAGTCTCACGACACATATCCGGTGCTGCCGCTTCGCGACATCGTTGTTTTCCCCCATATGATCGTTCCGTTGTTTGTCGGTCGGGAAAAGTCGATCAAGGCGTTGGAAGACGTCATGAAAGACGACAAGCAGATTCTGCTGGCGACGCAAAAGAACGCTGGCGACGATGATCCTGCCCCCGAGGATGTCTACACCGTCGGTACCGTGGGGACGGTTCTTCAGTTGCTGAAGCTTCCTGATGGGACGGTTAAGGTCTTGGTCGAAGGCGCGCATCGCGCCCGGATCACCGGCTATACCGATAAATCGGAGTTCTTCGAGGCGAACGCACAGCCGATCGAGGAAGGCATGGGCGACGCCCAGGAACAAGAGGCGCTGTCTCGGGCCGTGGTCTCGCAATTCGAGCAGTACATCAAGCTCAACAAGAAAATTCCGCCGGAGGTGTTGGTCTCGGTCAACCAGATTGATGACGCCCCGAAGCTGGCTGACACCATCGCCTCACATCTGGCGCTGAAGATTCCCGAGAAGCAGGAGCTTCTGGAAATTGAGGGTGTCATTGAGCGTCTGGAGAAGGTCTACAGCCATATGGAGGGCGAAATCGGCGTCCTCCAGGTTGAGAAGCGCATTCGCAACCGGGTCAAGCGCCAGATGGAGAAGACCCAGCGCGAGTACTATCTGAATGAGCAGATGAAGGCGATTCAGAAGGAACTCGGTGAAGCCGAGGATTCACGCGACGAACTGGCCGAACTTGAAGAGCAGATCACCAAGACGAAATTCACCAAGGAAGCCCGCGAGAAGGCCAGTGCTGAGCTTAAGAAGCTCCGCAACATGAGCCAGATGTCGGCCGAGGCCACCGTGGTGCGAAATTATCTCGACTGGCTGGTCGGGATACCTTGGAAGAAGCGCTCGAAGGTTAAAAAGGATCTGAAGCTGGCGCAAACCGTTCTCGACCGTGACCACCATGGTCTCGAGAAGGTCAAGGAGCGGATCTTGGAGTATCTTGCGGTTCAGCAACGAACCGGCAAGGTCAAAGGGCCGATCCTTTGTCTGGTTGGACCGCCCGGTGTGGGCAAGACGTCGCTGGGCAAATCCGTTGCTGAGGCGACGGGGCGGAATTTCGTGCGGATGTCGCTTGGCGGCGTGCGCGACGAAGCCGAGGTGCGCGGCCACCGGCGGACCTATATCGGCTCGCTGCCCGGCAAAGTCATCCAGGGGATGAAGAAGGCGAAAACCTCTAATCCGCTTTTCCTGTTGGATGAAATCGACAAGTTGGGTAACGACTATCGAGGCGATCCGTCCTCGGCGTTGTTGGAAGTCTTAGACCCGGAACAGAACAATTCCTTCCAGGATCACTACCTGGAAGTCGACTACGATCTGTCTGATGTGATGTTCGTCACCACGGCGAACACCTTGCGAATGGCTCAACCATTGCTTGATCGCATGGAGATTATCCGGATCTCCGGATACACCGAGGATGAAAAGGTCGAGATCGCTAAGCGCCATTTGATCAAGAAGCAGGTCGAACAGCATGGTCTGCGCGCGGGAGAATGGGCGCTTTCCGATGAGGGACTGCGTGATGTGATTCGTTACTACACCCGTGAGGCCGGGGTCCGAAATCTTGAGCGCGAGCTGGCAAACCTTGCCCGCAAGGCGGTCAAGGAAATCCTGATGAACGATGTCAAAACGGTTCGGGTGACACGCCACAATCTCGAGAAATTCGCCGGCGTGCGCCGTTATCGATACGGTGAGACCGAGGAAGAAGATCTGGTCGGCGTGGTGACGGGCCTGGCCTGGACCGAGGTGGGTGGCGAGTTGCTGACGATCGAGTCGGTGACCGTTCCCGGTAAAGGCAAGGTGACGGCGACCGGTAAACTGGGCGACGTCATGCGCGAATCGGTCCAGGCAGCCGAAAGTTTCGTGAAATCCCGGGCCGCGACGTTTGGCATTCGGCGCAAGATCATCGAATCCAGAGATATCCATGTCCATGTGCCGGAAGGCGCAACGCCAAAGGACGGGCCGTCGGCTGGTGTGGCGATGGTCACCTCGATTGTTTCCGTGCTGACCGGTATTCCGGTGCGCCGCGATGTGGCGATGACCGGCGAGGTCACTTTGCGCGGTCGGATTCTGCCAATCGGCGGCTTGAAGGAAAAGCTGATCGCGGCGCTGCGGGGGGGATTGACCACGGTGCTGATACCAAAGGAAAATGAGAAAGACCTCGCTGAAATCCCGGACAATGTGAAGCGGGGGATGAAAATTCACCCCGTGGGTACGGTCGACGAAGTCATTGCGGTGGCTTTGACGGCCCAACCGGTTCCGATTGCGGTTAACGAGGAAGATGAGTTGAAGCCGTTGCCTGGGGGGGATGATGATGACCCGCGCGACGGGGTCGTAACGCATTAAGGCGACGGCCGAAACAAGACTCCATTTGGTTCGGGTCGGTTGGCCGGGGACGAATGGGCATGCGGCTTCGGGATGGGTATTGAAACGCGAAATTCTGCGGTTTTCCGGGCGAACTGAGATTGACGCCGGGGAGCGCAGCGATCTAGAGTGGCCGCAGTCCAAAACGGGCAAGCGCGTCTAATGAAAAATCTATCTCTCTTTGATTGGGGGGCGAAAAGTGAACAAGCAAGATTTGATAACTAAGGTTGCCGAGGGTTCGGGTCTATCCAAGGCCGATGCCGGTGGCGCTGTCGAAGCGGTACTGGATGCGATTGTCGACGCAATGAAAAGCGGCGATGACGTGCGGCTGGTTGGTTTCGGCACCTTTAGTGTTGCAGCTCGTGCCGCCAGCGAGGGTCGTAATCCTCGTACCGGTGAAAAAATCAACATTCCGGCGTCCAAACAGCCCAAGTTCAAGGCGGGTAAAGGTTTGAAGGACGCCCTTAACTAAGTTTGTTTCGGGTTAGGAAAAGCGCCGTATCGCCTTATGGGCGGCGGCGCTTTTTTTCTGGTGGATATGGGCGCTTAGCTCAGTTGGAAGAGCATCTCGTTTACACCGAGAGGGTCGGCGGTTCGAGCCCGTCAGCGCCCACCACCCCCATCACCACCCCTCACGGTCGCATCCCGCCATTGCTCGGGGGCACGGGTGTGGTTTTGCGCACCGACAGAGTTGGCGAGCCTAACGCTCTGGTGCGGCTAGTGCCCTCATCAAATCCGAAGGTCGAACGCGCGCTCCACACAATGATGCGAATTTTCGATTCGGGGCACGAGAGTGCGGTCGGTTTAGTTGGATTCGCGCCTGGAGGCACCCGGCGTTCAGACCTGCCGGCCAGAGAGAATCACATAATTGTACAGCGCCTGAAGATCGGCACGGTTGCTCGGCGTGAGCCGTCCCGAGGTAAGGGCGCGCGCATAGTCACGCAGGTCGCGCCGGGTCTCGGCGTCGACATTGGGACTGGCCATCAACGCATCCAGCATGTCTTTTGGGCTGGCGTCGCTGAGCGGTTTGGGCCCACCGGCTGTGTCGCTGGACGGCTGGGCATGGGTTGGATCAACGCGAACCGGTAAAAGTTTTCGCGGCAATATGATTTCCGGCCAGTCCAGCCCGTGGGCATTGAGAATTCGGCTTATCGCCGATACCGCATTCAGCACCTCACCGTCGTTATCGTTCGATAACATGCGGAAAAGCTTCACCAGGCGGTCGTATTCGGCATTTTGGATCATTGAAGCTCTACAGGCTGGATCATCGGGGTGCCGCAGTGTTGAGCAGTGTTGAGCAGGATGTCTTCTAGGAGACAAATTTAGCACAACGGACGCCATTCAATGAAAATTCAATATTCCTTGGCGATCCTGACAGCGGCTGCTTGACACCCGCGAGGTGGCTTAGTAAATGGTCGCCTCCCGCAAGGGGCCGGTGTAAACCGGAATGCGGGGGTGTAGCTCAGTTGGTTAGAGCGCTGGCCTGTCACGCCAGAGGCCGCGGGTTCGAGTCCCGTCACTCCCGCCATCCTCCGATAATCTGGTCGTTCGGACCGGTCCCTG
>JAQBUJ010000115.1 GCA_027623845.1 Pseudomonadota bacterium | reverse complement strand
CGACCATTTGCTGTTCAGCGAATACATCCCATAGACGAAACTCCACCCGCAGCCGGCCATCGCCCTGGACGACGACGGCGCCATGCACCAGCGCTTGTGCATTCAAAACCCGCCAATCGGCGAATTTCGGTCGCACATTGAGCGATACCAGCGCCTGGATGAAGGCATTCGGATCAATTGGAGCGAACAATCCGGACCGCTCCAAATTCGCCGAAATAACGCCCGCCATGTCCCGGCCGATCTTCGCCGAGGCGGCATCCTTGGCCGAAAAATCAGAGATCGCGATGGGCATCGGGTCGGCGCGTCCCTGGGTCACGTCGATCCGCAATTCAGCCTGAGCCGCCCCCGAACCGGCGCCGAGGCCCCCCGGCACAAGGCCTCCTGGCGCAAGGAACGCGAAAAGCACGAGAAAACCGACCGGCGCTATTCGACCGAAAACGGCATGGCATATCATGAGCGTCACTCCAGACATCACTGCAGCATCTTGCTTGGATCAAAATTGAAGGTGAAATTTTTCCAAACATCGTATTTGTTCAACGGCAACTTCAACGGAATGCAATCCGGGTGAACCAGAGCCCGCATCGCGCTTTCTGCGGCCGCGCGAAAATACGGGTCTGAATTCATCCGCGCACTATCGACAACCCGCGCCCCGCGCACCGTCGCATCCGGGTTCATGACCATCTCGATCTCCACGCTCAGAGCATCGGCCCGGCGGGCGCCAGCGGCGACATTCCAGCACTGGGCGAGCTGCTGACGCACGGCTTCGATCTCGTTGACCGTCACTTTAGCGTTTGGATCAAACGGGCGGCTGCTTTGGCTACGCGCCGCCGCACGGGCCCGCTCGACCAAACTCTGTTTGGGTTTGGGCGCCGGCGCCGGTTTCGGCGGCTCTTTCTTCAGGTCTTTCAGAAGACTCGAAAATTTGCGTTCTGCTGGTGGTTGCTTTGATTTCTTCGCCTGGATTGGTTTCGGAGGTGGGGGTTTCGGTGCGACCGGGCGCGGCTTTGGCCGGGGCTGCGGCTTCGGCGCGGCGACCGCCGGCTTTGGCGTTGGTTTGGGGGTTGGTTTGGGCGCAGGTTTTGGGGCCGCTTTCGGCGGCGCCACAACAGCCGCCGGCTCAGGCTTGGGTTCGGGCTTGCTGATTGGCGCCGGAGGCGGCGGCGGGATTTCCGCCTGACGAACCGGCGGCGGCGGCGGCTTCGGGTTTGCTTCTCGGGGTTTCGCCTCTTTGGGTTTTGGGGCGGGTTTCGGTTTGGTCTTGGTCGGCTCGGGCGTCTCCGGCGGAACGTTGGTGACGTCCCCCAGCTCGGCCAGTTTGACGAAAACGATGTCGTCAAGAACCGGCGGATCGCTGCGCAAATGCGGCAGTCCGAACCACGCGAGCGTAATCACCACCGCGTGCAAGCCAACCGACAGGGTAGCACCGAGCCGCATGAAGGCTCACCCTCCCCCGGCGCGGCTGCTGGTCGGGACCGGCGCGATCGGCGCGGCGATCGCGTCCGGGAAAGCCTCGATTTCGCTGGCAAGAGTCGCCAAGTCCGTGCGCAGTGCGATCACCTGGATTCCGGCATTGCGGATCTCTCCGGCGACCACTGCGATCGCACCATAATTCAGCCGCGCGTCCCCCCTGAGATGCACTTTGACTTTCGGGTTGGCGGTCCGAATACGTTGCAGTTGCGCCGTCAGTTTTCCCAAGGTGATTTCGGTTTTGTTGAGATAGATCCGCTTGTCCTGATCCACCTCAACGTTCAACGGTTGATCCTCGTCGGCGATGATGAATTCCTTGCCGACCTTGGGAAGCTGTACCGGAACCCCCAGCACCAGAAGCGGCGCCGTCACCATGAAGACGACCAGCAGCACCAGCATCACGTCGACGAAGGGCGTGACGTTGATCTCGCTTACCGGGCGATAGCGGCTACGGCCGCCCGAACCACCACCCCGCCGGTTCAGCTGAGCCGCCACGGCTCAGGCCCCCTCGTCGAGTTGCCGTGACAGAATCGATATGAACTCGCCCGAAAACCCCTCAAGCCGTTGGGCGAACCGATCCAGGTCATGGCTGATCTTGTTGTAGGCGACGACAGCCGGGATCGCCGCGATCAACCCCAACGCGGTGGCGAACAAAGCCTCGGCGATGCCCGGCGCTACCACCGAAAGGGCCGTGGTCTTGGTCGCCGCAATCGATTGAAAGGCATCCATGATGCCCCAAACGGTGCCGAAAAGTCCGACGAAGGGCGCGGTCGAGCCGACCGAGGCCAGGAACGACATATTGCGTTCCAACTGCTCCATCTCGCGGCCGATGGTAAGGTTCATGATCTGCTCAACCCGTATCCGCAGGCTGGCGCGGACCTCCTCGCCCTTGGAGGTCAAACCCCGCGCGGCCGAGCGGCGCCATTCACGCATCGCGGCGGCGAAAGTCGCCGACATCGGGTCGGTCGGCGTATTGCCGATCCGGTCATAGAGATCTTCAAGCGATCCACCCGACCAGAAACTATCTTCGAACACCCGGGCCCGGGCGCGCAGGCGACGGATCCGCATGACCTTGTCGATGATGATCGCCCAGGTCCACACCGAGGCCAACACGAGACCGAAGATCACGGCCTTCACAATCGGGTCGGCGGAGAGGAACAACCCGACGATACTGAGATCGGTGTCCACCGATCCGGCAAGCTGCACGCTGTCTACAATGCTCTGTTCCATGAGACGTCCTGTCTCCTCCAGCTAGTCAGTTCCGAGAACGTCGGCAAATGCTGTACGAACCCGTTCCGGCAGCCGAACAGGCCGGCCGTGTTGATTAATGCAGGCAAGCATCAGGTCGAGTCTGACCAACCAGTCCTCATCCGCTTTCCCGCCCGTGACCATGTGAATGCTTTGCAGCGCGCTGACCCGGGCGCCGCGCGGGTCCCGCAGGACCGTCCGAACTTCCAACATATCGTCAAGCCTAGCCGGCGCGCGAAAATCGATCTCGCAGCGCCTGACCGCGAAGCCGGCGCCGTCCTCCCGGCGCATGGCGTCCTGGCCAATGCCGACCAGACGCAGAAATTCAGTTCGGGCCCGCTCGGCGAAGTGCAGATAATTCGCGTGGTAGACGATGCCGCCGGCATCGGTGTCCTCGTAATAGACCCGGACCTGAAACTTGTGCATGTTTCCCAAGCGTGAACCAGAGAGCGCCGTGAGGCTGTCAGGCCTCGTCATCGACCATCTCCTCGTCACCAGCCTGGGCTAACATCTCAAGTTGGCCAACCTCTCTGGGCGCCGGCAATCCCATATAGCGATACGCCGCCGCCGACAGCACGCGACCGCGCGGCGTGCGCCCGATCAGGCCTTGCTGCAGGAGATAGGGCTCGATCACCTCTTCGATTACATCGCGTTGCTCGGAAAGCGCGGCGGCCAAGGTTTCCGCCCCCACCGGCCCGCCGCCATAATTTTCGGCGATACAGGCGAGATAGCGTCGGTCCATCGCATCCAGGCCCCGATTATCGATATCCAGCCGATTAAGCGCCGCGTCGGCGGCCTTTGCATCGACGGTCTCGGTCCCGGCAAAACCAGCGAAATCCCGTACCCGGCGCAGCAAGCGGCCGGCGACCCGCGGTGTGCCTCGTGACCGCCGGGCGATTTCCTCGGCCCCATCCGCGGTCAGGGTCATCGCCAATAACCCGGCAGCGCGCAGCACAATTCGGCAGAGCTCTTCCGGGGTATAAAACTGCAAGCGCAACGGGATGCCAAAGCGCTCTCGCAGCGGCGTGGTGATCAATCCCGAGCGCGTGGTCGCCGCCACCAAGGTGAAGGGCGCCAGATCGATCCGCAGCGACCGCGCCGCCGGCCCCTCGCCAATCATCAAGTCGAGTTGAAAGTCCTCCATCGCCGGATACAACACTTCCTCAACCGCCGGATTGAGGCGGTGAATTTCGTCGATGAACAGAACGTCGCGCGCCTCCAAATTGGTCAACAACGCCGCCAGGTCGCCGGCCTTGGCGATCGTCGGTCCGGAGGTCATGCGAAAGCCGACACCCAGCTCACGGGCGACAATCTGCGCCAAGGTGGTCTTGCCAAGACCCGGCGGGCCATGAAACAGGACGTGATCCATCGCCTCGCCACGCCCGCGCGCCGCGCCAATGAAAACCTTCAGGTTATCGCGCAATTGCTGCTGGCCGACGAACTCATCCAGGACCAGCGGTCGCAGCGTCGTATCCTGTCGATCCGCCGGGTTTTGCTGACCATCGATAAGGCGATCCGGTCCGCCGTCCTCACTGTCGCCTTCAAGGCTCAAGACGCCAACTCCCGAAGACTTGTCGATATCAACCGATCAAGCGCGGCGCCGTCGCCAAGCGTCCGGCTCGCCGCGGCCACAGCGCCATAAGCGTCCGAACGCCCGTAGCCAAGATTGACCAGCGCCGATACGGCGTCCTCAACCGATCCGCCAGCAACCGCCGCCGCCGCGCCGGGTTTCCCCACCGTGAGCGAGGCCCCCGGCGACCAACCCACGGCCTTGTCCTTCAACTCATTGACGATCCGCGTAGCGAGCTTGGGGCCGACCCCGTCCGCCCTGGTCAGCATGGTCTTGTCCTGGGCCGCGACCGATTGCATCACCTCTTCCGGCGAGAGGGCCGACAGAATCGCCAAGGCCGCTTTCGCGCCAACGCCTTGAACCGTCTGCAACACTTGAAAACAACGCCGTTCGCTCTCGGTGGCGAAACCATAGAGATGGATATGGTCCTCCCGCACATGGGTCTCCACATGCACCGAGACCGCGGCTCCCGGGTCACCGAGCTGTCCGAGCGTGCGGGACGAGCCGAAGATCAGATAGCCGACCCCGCCCACATCGATAACCGCACCGTCCTTGCGGTGGCTGTCCAAAATACCTTTGAGTTTGGCGATCATTGTCGCGCCTCCTTGGCCAGCGCCGCGGCGATCGCCTTTTGCATGCCGGATGCCGCTGCGCCGCGCCGTCCCTTCGGGGCCGGGGGCGCGCCGATAGCCTGATGGGTCTGCGCGAAATGAGCGTGGCAAATAGCGACGGCAAGGGCGTCCGCCGCGTCGGCATTGGCGAAAACCACGCCCGGCAATAGCTTCTCGACCATCAGCTGAACCTGGTGCTTGTCCGCGTGCCCGGCTCCGACCACGGACTTTTTCACCCGGTTCGGGGCGTATTCCGTGACCGGGATGCCCGACAACGCCGGCGCCAAAATTATCGCGCCGCGCGCCAGTCCTAGCTTCAGGGTCGATTCAGGGTTCTTGTTGACGAAGGTTTCCTCGATCGCCGCCGCGTCAGGTCGATATTGCTCGATCGTCTCCAGGACACCGGCATGCAGCGCGACCAGGCGCTGATCAATGCCGCCCGAAGGGTCGGAGCTGATGACCCCGTTGGCGACGTGGATCAACCGGCTTCCATCCACGTCGATCACCCCCCAGCCGGTCCGTTGGAGACCGGGATCAAGGCCAAGCAAACGCATGGTGCGAGCCATCCTATTCCCCGAATACCGGCTATGCCGTCAGCTTGGCCAGGATGTCGTCGGCGATGTCGTAATTCGCCGAAATCGACTGCACGTCGTCGCACTCGTCCAACACATCCAGAAGCTTCAGCAAGGTGCTCGCCTGCTGCTCGGTCACCGCGACGGTGTTTTGCGGTTTCCACGCCAAGCCGGCGCTTTCCGGCGTGCCTAGATGCTCCTCAAGATATTCCCGGACGGTGTTGAGGTCCTCCGGTTGGCAGGTGATTTCATGGGAGTCCTCACCGCTTTCGACATTGTCGGCCCCGGCTTCCAGGGCCGCTTCGAACATCGCGTCGCTGGAGGCCTGGTCGACGGGGTAGATCAACTGGCCGACCCGGTCGAACATGAAGCTAACGCTGTTGGTCTCGCCGAGATTGCCGCCGAACTTGGTGAACGCCGATCGCACCTCGGAGGCAGTTCGATTGCGGTTGTCGGTCACGGTGTCGACGATCAACGCCACACCGCCGGGACCGTACCCCTCATATCGGATTTCGTCATAGTTCGTATCGTCACCACCTCCGGCAACCTTTTTCAGCACCCGGTCGATATTGTCCTTCGGCATGTTGGCGCCGCGCGCCGTCGCGATCGCCGATCGCAGGCGCGGATTGGCATCGGGATCGCCGCTGATCTTCGCCGCAACCGTTAGTTCGCGGATCAATCTAGTAAAAACCTTTGCGCGTTTTTTGTCCTGCGCACCCTTGCGGTGCATGATGTTCTTGAATTGTGAATGACCTGCCATGATTCCATTCCGGCCTATGCTGGTAGGCTGACCTTGTAACTACGCGCCACCTCTATACCAGATGTGGTAACCGGCTGCATCTGCAACACGTGTTAAATTGCCAATCAAATTGGGCGGTATTATGGCCGCCACCGTCGCCAGCCAATCCGTGGGCCATTATTTTGCCGATCCGGGCTCATACGGGATTTCAAATTTCCCCCGCCTTCTGCTAGGCTTGCTGCAATTCAAGGTGCCACGACGGTAATCATTTTCAAACTCGTGCTCCCATGCCTTGGGGAGCCACCGGGGCGAGCATATCGGAGGCAAGGTCGAATGCAGGAAGCGCGGTTACAGCGACTTTCGGTTTTGATCGTAGACGACAACCATAACATGAGAGAACTCGTGCGAACGATTCTCCAGGCGCTCGGTGTCGTCAATATCTATGAAGGGCGCGAGAGTGAGCATGCGATTACCAAAATTCGTGATTTTAGCATCGATTTGGTAGTTACCGATTGGGTGATGGAGCCGAAAGACGGCTTGGATTTGGTGAAATGGATTCGCACCTCACCGGATAGCCCGGATAATTTCCTGCCGATTATCATGGTGACCGGGCATACCGAAAAGGCCCGTATCACCGAGGCGCGCGACGCCGGAATCAATGAGTTCATGGCCAAACCGATCTCGGCTAGGGCGTTGTACCGCCGGCTCGTATCGGTGATCGAACACCCCCGCCAATTCGTCCGCCCGGGAAGTTATTTTGGCCCGGATCGACGGCGTAAGGTTGAGCCGTTCGCGGGTGCCGACCGCCGCGGAGACGACGGGAACAAAGCCAGCGCGGCCTAAGCCAAACGCCGTATAAAGCAAAATGTTGAGAGCCGGAGACTTCGATCATGGCCAAAGGCACTTATGAGGTCATCACCCCGCCAAATAAGCTGAAGGATCTGGTCGGCGGGGTCACACAGATCAATGATGATCTTTTGGCCAAGGCCGAGGCAGCCGCGCAAGTCGTCATCGACACGGTTGATCTGTCCGAAACGACGAAACCGCAGATTGCAGCGCTGCAACAAGCGGTCGACGCTATCTTGCAAGGGGCTGAACGAGCTGAGCACGAAAAAGTTATTTTCGCCATCATGCATGACCTGCGCGGCGAGGGCGCAAATTTTGGCTACCCTCTGGTCGCGCGTATTGCCGCCTCGATGAATCACTATCTCGACAGTGCCGCTCCCGGCGAACGCGCCCGCAACGATCCGGACGTCATTCGCGCCCATGTCGACGCCCTTCGCGGCGTACTCGCCAATAAATTAAAGGGCGAAACCGGCGCCATCGGCGCACAGATCGTCGGCGGGCTGGAATCGATCAGCGGCCTCAAGGGCTGAACCTCAAGAACTGGTCTGCGGCCAGGTTTCGCTCAACACGCCGCCGACCCGGACCGGCTCAATACTGGTGGCCAGACCGGTGCGGTCATCGCTGATCACCAGGGCGCCACAAACCGTCCCCTCCCCCTCAGCGGCTTCCAGCCTCGGCCCCGGCATTTTGGTCACAAAGCGATTTACCGGGGTGTCTTTCTTCATCCCGATCACCGAATCATAGTCACCGCACATACCAGCGTCGCTCTGATAGGCGGTGCCCGTCGCCAGCACCATGCAGTCCGCGGTCGGGACATGCGTGTGGGTCCCGATCACCGCCGTGACCCGGCCATCGAAGCAATGTCCGAAGCCCATCTTTTCGCTGGTCGCCTCGCCATGCATGTCGACGAGGATAAAATCGGCGGCAGCGCCAAGCGGCGAATCCTCAAGCACCCGCTCGACGGCGGCGAACGGGTCATCCAGGGAATCCATGAACAAACGCAGCATCACGTTTATGACCAGCACCAAGCGGCCATCGGCGGCCTCGAACAAGCCGGCGCCCCGGCCCGGCGTGTCGGCCGGGTAGTTGAGCGGGCGGATCAACCGCGGCTCTCGATCAATATGCTCGATGATCTCGCGCTGGTCCCAAGCGTGGTTC
>JAQBUJ010000114.1 GCA_027623845.1 Pseudomonadota bacterium | reverse complement strand
GCGCCTCGCGACTTTATTCGTACGGATGCCTATTTCGGACCCGACAGACGCCGTCGCCACGATCTGAACTATGACGGCCCGAAAAGACGCAAGGACGACAAATAGAGCGGTCGACGGTCACGGGCTTGGCGCTATGCAAAATTCCTGAAATACTGTGGGTTCATTGTAGGAGGAGGTCGGATGATGGCCAACGGCGGCAATGTGGAGATCGTCGAAAACCCCAACCGCATCGCCCAGCGTGTGCGGGCGGTGCCGGGCGGGAATGTTGATGTTCTGCTGGAGCGGGTCGAGCAGGTAATTCTACGCCATGGTGATGAATTCATCGAAATATACCACAGGGATGTGGAACGAATCGGCGCGCATATGGCGGCGGCGATGGCCGACCCAGCGGCAATCGAAGTGTCGGTAAAGGCAATCCGCGCTAGCCTGCATGATCTACGGGGGCAAGCCGGGACGTTCGGCTATGGCCTAGTAACCCAGATAAGCGACTCGGCTTGCAAATTCATTGATCTTAGCGAGACGTTTTCCCGCCCGGAACTGGCCGTGCTCAACATGCACGTTGACGCGTTGCGGGCTGCTGAACAACAAAAAATTTCCGGAGATGGCGGTGAAACCGGAGGCCAATTGATGGAGGGCTTGCGAACGGTTATTCGCAAGCACGGAGCCGGTGATTTGGACAGACGCCGCCTGGCGGAGATCATCGGGGAACGGTAGAAAGAGACGCCCGGTTCAGGCAATAATATCCGGCAGCAGATTGCTTTGGAGTTGTATGATCTGGTCCTTCAGGGCCAGCTTGCGTTTCTTCAAGCGGCTCAGCTTTAATTGATCGAAGCCCGACGTTGCCGACAAGTTATCGATGGCGTCGTCCAAATCTCGATGCTCTAGACTCAAGGTCTCGAGTTTAGCGGTTAATTCCTCGCGATCCTGCACGGCGGGTTCTCATTTCGAAGCAATCCAGAATACTGGCCATAGCGTAGATTCGAAAACCAAGATAGGGCGTCCGGAGAGCCGAATGACAGACCAAGGCGACGATTTCTGGCATTTCTCGCGGACTGTTTACGATGGTGCCCAAGCGTGCTGTCTGGATCTCCAGGACCGGTTTGGGTTTGATGTGAACATGGTGCTCTTTTGCTGCTGGAGCGCGGCTCGGGGACAGGTCCTATCGGATGCGAAAATCGAAGCGGTCCTGGCGGTCACCGGGCCCTGGCGGTGCAACGTGATCGAGCCGCTTCGCAGCGCTAGGCGTTGGTTGAAGGGGCGTGCAGATCCGCGGCCTACAGGACCGGCGGACCCGACCGGGAGCGAGGATCTGCGGCGCCGTATTCTAGACCTTGAGCTGGAGGGTGAAATGGCGGAGCAGGCGTTGATCATCGCCGCCGACAATGCCGCTCCAAACGCGAACGCCGGGCCGGCAACCGCAACCGCAAGCGACGCATCGCTTTCGGCGCAGCAACGGGCGAGCCAGAATCTCATCACCTATGCACGTGTTGTCGGAGCGGATCAGACTGCGGAAATGACCGGGCAATTGGAGGCTCTGGTCGCCAGCGCCTTTGCGCGCGAGGCTGATGGCGTTATCGTCACCGGCGTGGGGCGTTGAGGCGCTCGGCGATAAACTCTTCAAAAGCAGGCTGTGAGCTGAGATGACCAAGACCCTAGCTGAAATTTCGACCGATCTGGCTTCCGGCCGCGCCACCAGCGCTGAATTGACGGAAGCGACGCTTGCCGCGATTGATGCCCCGACCGGTGAGGGGGCGCGCGCGTTCCGGCGAGTGTATCATGATGCGGCTCGCGCCACGGCGACGGCCAGCGACCAGTCCAGGCAGCACGGTATCGCCGGTGGACCGCTGTCGGGGATTACCATTTCCATCAAAGATCTGTTCGATGTGGCCGGAGAGATCACCTTGGCCGGCTCCAAGGTGCGCGATCGATCGGCTCCGGCGATTGCCGACGCGCCGATCGTCTCTCGATTGCGGGCTGCCGGCGCGGTGATCGTCGGTCGAACCAACATGACCGAGTTCGCCTTCTCGGGCCTGGGGATCAACCCACATTACGATACCCCTCGTAACCCTTGGGACCGGGCAACCGGACGGATCCCCGGCGGCTCCTCCTGCGGCGCCGCCGTTTCGGTCACCGACGGCATGGCGGCGGCGGCGATTGGCACGGATACTGGCGGCTCTGTACGCATTCCCTCGGCCTTGTGCGGCTTGACCGGGTTTAAGCCAACGGCGCGCCGGGTGCCGACGGCTGGCGCGTTCCCGCTATCGACCACCTTGGACTCGATTGGCCCGCTGGCGCACAGCGTTGCCTGTTGCGCCTTGATTGATCAGGTGATGAGCGCGGCGGCGATCCGGTCGGTGGTTGCGCGACCCTTGTCTACCCTGACCTTGGCGGTGCCTCAGACCATCGTGCTGGACGATATGGATGCCGTGGTCGCCGCCGCCTTTCAGAACGCTCTGTCCCGGCTTTCGGCTGCTGGCGCGCGGATTGTTGAGATTCCCTTCGATGTCATCGCGGATATCCCCAAGGCGAACGCCAAGGGCGGTTTTGCGCCGCCGGAAGCGTTTGCGGCCCTACGCAGCCTGCTGGCGGAGGATGAAGCCCGTTTTGATCCTCGGGTCGCGGTCAGGGTCAAGCGCGGGGCGGCAATGGCGGCGGCGGACTATCTCGACCTGTTGGATGACCGCCGGGCGATCCGCGACAAGGCCGATGCGGCCTCGCGTGACTTCGATGCGCTGTTGCTGCCGACAGTTCCGATGGTGGCGCCGCCGATTGCCGATCTCGCGGCGACCGACGAGGCCTATCACGCAGCCAATCAGTTGATGTTGCGTAACTGTTCGTTTGGCAACTTCCTTGATCGTTGCGCGACCTCGCTGCCCATTCATCAGAGCGGCTCGGCGCCGGTCGGGTTGATGGTCATGGGGGAGACCATGGGAGATGCCAAGGCCTTGGAAGTCGCGGCGGGGATCGAGGCTGCGCTGGCGGGTTAATCGCCGGCGCTAAGGCCGTTTGGCGGGACCGCCATCTTCTCGCCAGCGCTTGACTGAGCCGGTATCCAGGTCGAACAGGTCGAGTACCCGGCCCAGGGTATGGTCGACCATATTCTCCAATGATTTCGGATTGGCGTAGAAGGCTGGGACCGGTGGTGCGATGATCGCGCCCATTTCCGACAGCGCCAGCATGTTGCGCAGATGGCCGGAATGCAGCGGCGTCTCGCGTACCAAACAGACCAGACGGCGGCGTTCTTTCAGAACCACGTCGGCGGCGCGGGAAAGCAGGGTGTCGGTCACTCCGGTTGCGACTTGCGCCATGCTCTTGACCGAGCAGGGAGCGATGATCATCCCCATGGTTCGAAACGATCCCGAGGCGACCGAAGCGCCAATGTCCTTGTTGGCATGAACCACATCGGCGCGGTCATGCACGTCGGCGACTTTCAGGTCGGTTTCGTAGGCCAGCGTCACCTCGGCGGAGCGCGACATCACCAGATGGGTTTCCGGGCGCGTCTCGTCAGGCAGGCTGCGCAGCAGTTCCAGAAGCCGCACCCCGTAGATGACTCCGGAGGCCCCACTGATCCCGATCACCAGTCGCTGTTTGCCTCGATATGGCATGAAAATTCTTTGACTGTGATTACAGCGGGTTAAAAAGAACCGCGCACTATGGTGGAGCCGAGGTGATTGCACAAGCCGAAATCGGAGCGTACGATTTCCAGGTGATCGAAATTGATCCAGACCAGAGCCGGAAGGAGGCCAGATGACGGAAGCAAGAGAAGCCGTGGCGCTCAAACAGCGTCACGCCGATTTGGACCGTCAATTGGAACTAGAGCAAGCAAGGCCATTGCCTGATGATGGTGTTCTCGCGGACCTGAAAAGACAGAAACTGGCGCTTAAAGACCAACTGCAAGACGCCTAATCCGTGTTGCCTGCATAATAGGTGACACGGTCACCGAGCCCTGTTCAGGGGCAACGATGCCATATGCCCGTCTCCCCGACCCGGAGGCGGGCAATTTTTATTGTTATTGCGGCGGTTGATAGAAGTTGGTGTGAGATTTTGGGGATGTCGGACTGAAGTAACCGAGGACACCGCGTCTTATCCAGCCGCGCCACGCACCAAGTCACAAAGCGCGGCGCAATCCGCGGGTAGCGTGTCGCCGCGCCAGGCGACGTGCTGGTCCGGACGGGAGAGCACGAGTTTGCGGTCGTAAAGACCAGACGCCTGCGTTCCGTCGAGATCCACCAAGTCTAGGGGGATATTCTTCGCCGCCGCCGCCGCCATGAGCGGCCCGACATCAAGACCTCGATCCATCCGCAGGAGCGTGTAATCGGAACCCATGGCGTCGTACAGGCTCCGGCCCTGGTCGAGCCAAAGACGAGGCGTGCGGCAGCCGTGGACGGTCGAGGCGGTAAACGTCGCCATGGTGTATCCGGGAGCCGCCTCGTCATCGTGCGAAATGATCGGCGAGGCGGCATAAAACGTGCCGAAATTAAGCCCGGCGCAGCAATATTGCTGGACGTTCAGCTCATAGGCCGCTTGGCCGAGCGCGGCGCGCGCGGCGGCGCCTTGCGGCGTATCGTCTTCGATGTTCTCGGGGACCATGCCGCGCTGGCTGGCCATCGCTTGGGCATGGTTCATGACGTATTTTGAAACCTGTTCGGTGATCGGGTGGCGTTCGCGCTCATGAGCGTCGAGGATCGAGGCCGGCGCCCAACCGTTGAGATGCGCGGCAAGTATCCACGACAAGTTCATGACATCGGCGATGCCCGCGTTCATGCCGTACCCGGCAAACGGCACCCAGATATGGGCGGCGTCGCCGGCGATGAACACCCGGCGGTCGCGGAACTTGTTGGCGATCAGACGGCGGCCAAACCAATCCTCCTTGGACAGCAACTCGTATTGGAAGGCGTCGTCCACACCCAGGATGGTGCGGATTGCCCAATCTCTATCGACGGCATCGAAATCCGTCTCGTTGGGCCGAAGATAGTTATGGACCACCCATTTTTCCCGACCATCGATCGCATAGACATTTCCCGAGCGGCGCGGGTTGAGGGAAAAGGTCGCCCAGGCGGGTTGTTCGACTTGCAGATTGATCAGGTCCGGCGCACGGATAAAGCATGTTTGGGTGCGCCCGATCACCGCGTCACCCTCGAATGTGGCGCCGATGCCTTTGCGAACCAGCGAGCTGCCGCCATCGCAGCCGATCATATATTGGCTGGTGATGCGTATTTGCTCACCTGAATCCAGGTCGCGCGCGGTCGTCACCACTTCGTCGTCGTTCTGCGAGAAACCCTCGATCTGAACCCGGTTCATCGTCCGGACCAACGGCATTTGCGCGGCATGATCGAACAGGATCGGCTCAAGATAGATTTGGTTGATCCGGTGCGGCGGTTCGGGCGTCGGCCAGTCGGTGTCCGGCCCCGCGGTGGCGTCATATCGGTCACGACGGCAGGGAATTGGAATCCGCGTCAATTCCTTGCCGGTAAAGGCGGTCCGATAGGAGATGTCGTTCGGATAATCCGCGGGCAACCCGGCGTTGCGCAATTTACCGGCGACGCCAAGCCGTCTGAAAATCTCCATGCTGCGGGCGGCGACGTGATTGCATTTCGGCGGCGGCGGCTCGCCGCGCGCCCGCAATTCACAAACCAGAACCTCGACCCCTCGCCATGCCAAATCCATCGCCAGGCTAAGGCCAATAGGCCCGCCGCCGACCACCAGAACGGGGACTTCGATCTCCCTCGTCATGTCGGACGGCTCCTCGCCGGTGCGTAGAAGAGTGCTTGGTTTTGTGCGAGCACCGGCGCCGAAAGTACCAGCTCAGGTGACCCGCCGCATGACGTCACTTTCGAATCGCCGCATGCGATCCAGGCATTGCTCAAGATTACCGCTCTCACCGCCGATCACCAAATGCTCAAGCCCGGTTTGGCGATAGGCGTCGATATCCTCAAGAATGGCGTCGGCCGGCCCGGTAAAGGAGCGGCGATCGCCATCGGGGGTCTTCTCGGCCTCTCCCAACTTGTACCAGATCACGAACAGGCCTCGGGCGATGTCTGAAGGATCACGTCCCGCCGCTTCGGCGGCCGCCGCCACATCCGCCAGGCCGGCGGCGTAACGCTCGGCAGTGTCAAAGGGCGCTTTGGGGTTGTTGCCGACCGGGTACCATCCGTCGCCCAGTCGCCCGGCGCGGCGTCTGGCCGCCTTGGCCTCGCCGCCGACCCAAAGCGGCGGATGGGGGGACTGGACCGGCTTGGGAAAGAACTTGAGGCCTTCGAACTGGACGTGGGCGCCGTGGAACCGGGGATGCTCCTCGGTCCACAGAACCCGGAAGGCTTGAATATATTCATCGGCGGCCTTGCCGCGATCCGCGAAGGCGGGACCGCCGAGTAGTGCGATCTCCTCGGCCATCCAACCGACCCCGAGACCCACGGTAAGCCGACCTTTCGACAGCACGTCGACGGTGTTCAGCATTTTCGCGGTCAGCACCGGTGGTCGGTGCGGCAACACCATCACCGATGTGAGAAGCCGGATCGAACGGGTGGCGGCGGCGACGAAACCCAGGGTGGTGACCTGCTCCAGGCACTCACCACTATCCTCGGCGAACCAGCGCCCGGACTTGGTATAGGGATAGGGCGAGTCGACCTGCTCGGCGATCACCACATGGTCGCTGAAACCGAGATGCGCAAAGCCGAGGGCTTCGGCCTCGGCGGCGATGATCCTCAGCGAGTCGGGATCCGCCGCCGGGCCGCGAATACCAAGATGAAGTCCAAATTGCATTAACCAGCCTGCCCTAAAACCCGAACCCGTCTCAGAACGCCAACCTATCTCAGAACGGTGTATCGCCGGCGATGGTGATCCGGTGCATGCGCCGTCGATCGTTGTAGTCGGCGAGCGCCTGATGCTGGACACAGCGATTGTCCCAGAGCGCGAGAGAGCCAACCTCCCACCGGAACCGGCAGGTAAATTCGGGCCGGGCCGAATGGTTGCGCAGGAAGTCGATCAGGACATCGGCCTCCTTATCATCAAAACCATCCAGGGTTTGGGTGTGATTGCCAATATAGAGCACCTTGCGGGCGGTTTCCGGATGGGTCCGGATCAACGGATGCGCGGCTTCGGTTGGAACGTTGCCGGGATCGCGGATCTTCGCTTGCATGGTGGGGTTCTTCGCATAGCGTTCGGCGCGGTTTGATTTTCCCGAGTTGCGCCGAAACCCGTCACCGACATTGAAAGTCCTGATCGCCGAGATGGCGTGACGCATCGGCGCGGACAGGGTTTCGTAGGCCAGATACTGATTGGAGAACATCGTATCACCGCCGCGCTCCGGAACTTCCTTGGCGTAGAGCATGGTCGCCATCGCTGGCTGCGGGTTGAACATCTGATCGGTGTGCCAGACCGAGCCGAATGTGTAGCCGTCATCGGGCTCCTTGACGATCTCGAGGATTTCCGGGTGTTCGTCAAGTCCGCTCATATAGGGGTGAAAATGGATATCGCCGATGCGTCGGGCGAAGGCGATCTGTTGCTCAGGCGTGATGTCCTGCCCCCGGAAGAACACGACGCAATGCTCAAGCCAAGCCTGATGGATTTCGTCGAAGGTCTGATCATCAAGATTGCCCAGATCCACCCCGTGCAGCACAGCGCCGACAGAACCCGAGACGGGTTCGACCTCGATATGTTGGTAGCCCATGGCACTCTCCTAATATCAGACCCGCCCCAATAACAGAGCCGCCGTCGCGCCAGCGTCGCGTGTTAACAATAGAATTTTGACAGCTGGCGATAGTGGCGCGAGTTTATCGCAGCCTCTATGCAGAACGCCAGCCGACTGGCGTTCTTGTCCTGAGCCTAACCGCGTCGATCGGACCTGTGATCTCCGGCTCAGGCGTCAAAGAACACGGTTTCCTGCTCGCCGCGCAAATGCACGTCGAAGACATAAGCCACACCACCCGGCCCATCCTGGCGCACGCCGATCAGCGTCTGGCGACGTTCCGCCGGGACCGCGCAGAGCACGGGGTCGGCATCGTTGGCGCTCGTCTCGTCGGAGAAATAGATCCGGGTGAAGGCGTGCAGCGGCATGCCGCGCATGAAGACGATCACGTTCAGATGCGGCGCTTCGTCCCCAGCCGCGGCCCCGGGTTTGATCGTGTCGAAGATGAAACGGTTCTTCGGATCGGTTCCGGTACCGAAACGCCCGAAGCCGGTGAAACCGGTGTTCGAGTTGCGCGGGTCGGCCGGGTGGGCGAACCGGCCCTGGGCGTCGGCCTGCCAGATCTCG
>JAQBUJ010000113.1 GCA_027623845.1 Pseudomonadota bacterium | reverse complement strand
CAGCATGGGATGAAGACTTCCTTCAAAGCGTAATTTGCAACTGAATTTGTTCACCCGATTCCCCTGCCTAGGTGAAGCCCGGATTGAAAACCGGTCTGGAAAAGGAATGACGATGAAAATCGGAATGTACATGGCGACCCAGTGGCCACAGGGAGCGGATCTTGGCCAGGAAATGACCAATCTGTGCGAGCAGACACGGGCGGCCAAGGAGAACGGCTTCGACTCAGTGCTGGTTGGACAGCATTTCCTGTCGGAGCCGTTGCAGATGATCCAGGCCGAGCCTTTGCTGGCGCGCCTGGCGGTGGAGGGCGAGGGCATGGAGTTTGGCATCGCCATCGTTCTTCTGGCGATGCAAAACCCGGTGATCGTGGCGGAATACGCCGCCTCGCTGGATTGGATCACCGGCGGCAAATACATCCTTGGTGTCGGCGTTGGATATCGCCAAGAGGAATTCGTCGGACTGGGCGTTCCCTTCGAGGAACGGCGGAGCCGCTTCGAGGAGGCGATACCGCTGATCCGCCGGCTGTGGACCGAGGACAAGGTCGAGCATCGGGGCAAGCATTTCACGGTCGGTGGCCTGAGCGCCAGCATTCGCCCGAAACAGCTGGGCGGACCGCCGATTTGGGTGGGCGGCGACATCCCCCCGGCCGTGCGCCGCGCCGCGCGCCTCGGCTGCCCCTGGGTGATTCCGCCGACCATGCATTGGGACGACGCGGTGCATCGCCTGGGCGTGTACAAGGCGGCGATGACCGAAGCCGGCACCAGCAATCCGCATGGCCAGCCGCTGATCCGCGAGGTGGTCATCGGGGCGACCCGAGAGGCCGCCATGGCCGCCGCCGGTCCGTATCTCCTGGCCAAATACGAGTCCTATGCGTCCTGGGGCCAGACAGCCGCCAGCGAGGGCAGCCTCGCCGACCGTTTCGACGAGTTTTGCGCCAATCGTTTCATCATCGGCGACGAGGCGGAGGTGGCGGATGAAATGGCCCGCTATCGCGACGAAATGGGTGTCGACCACTTCCTGGTGCGGCTCCAGTGGCCGGGTTTTGAACAAAAAGGCGTGCTTGATGCAGTCGAGCGGATCGGTCGGGTCGCGGCGCGGTTGGGCTAGGGATTACCCATCCGTTCCGGTTCGTCACGTCACCAAACGCCGCTGGCCAAGTTTGTTCCGATTGCCATCGGGGCCCCGCCTCGTCTAATGCTCTGCGCGATAATCACAGCCGTCATCCCGCCCTACGGCGGGATGACGGGTTAAGAGGTGGGTTAAGAGACGCCAACGGTTCAGATCAGGGAACGGACTATTATGTCGAAGAAGATCGCGATCATCGGTGGCTCGGGCGCCCTTGGCGCCGGGTTGGCCAAGCGTTGGGCCAAGGCCGGGCATCAAGTGGTTGTCGGCTCGCGCGATGCAGGCCGGGCGGCGGAAGCGGCCGCGCGGCTGAACCAGGAGGCTGGCGTCAGCACGATCACCGGGGCCGGCAATCCCGAAGCGGCGGCGGCCAGCGAGATCGTCGTGCTGACCGTGCCCTATGCCAACCAAATGCCGACCCTGGAGGCGATCGCCGGGGCGCTGGACGGCAAGATCCTGGTTGATGTCACGGTGCCTCTGGTGCCGCCGAAGGTCCGCACGGTTCATATTCCCGAGGGCGGTTCCTGCGCCAAGGCGGCGCAGGACAAGCTTGGCGCTGGCGTGCGGGTGGTTTCGGCCTTCCAGAACGTCGCGGCGACCCATCTGGACGACCTCGACCACGCCATCGACTGCGACGTGCTGGTCTGCGGCAATGACCCGGCGGCGCGCGAGGAAATTGTGCAACTCGCCGGGGATGCCGATATGAAGGCCTGGCACGCCGGCGTCATCGCCAACTCGATTGTTGCCGAAGCCTTGACCTCGACGCTGATCTTCATGAATGCCCGCTATAAGATCGATGGGGCCGGCATTCGAATGACCGGAGAGCCCGGTTCCGCCGACCCCGAAGCGACGGCGTAGGAGTAGGTACGACCCATGTCCACCCGCATGACCCTTGCCGCGCTGCAGGGCATCCCCCAGGTCCAGCCTGGTGATGATCTGACATCGATCGTGATCGCGGCGCTTGAGGCGTCGCAAGAGGTGTTGGCCGATGGCGACATCCTGGTGGTGGCGCAAAAGATCATTTCCAAGGCCGAGGGGCGGATCGTCGCGCTTGAGGATGTGGTGGCGTCCGAGCGCGCGGTGGTCTTGGCCGCCGAGGTCGGCAAGGACCCGCGCCAGGTCGAGTTGGTGCTGCGCGAGTCCCGGGAAATCGTCAAACATCGCCCCGGTGTTCTGATCGTTGAGCAGAATTTAGGGCTGGTGATGGCCAATGCCGGCATCGACCACTCGAACATCGAAAGCCCCGAGGGCCGCGAACAGCTTTTGCTGCTGCCGCTGGACCCGGATGCAAGTTGCCAGCGATTGCGCGACGGCTTGAGCCGGCGGCTTGGCGTCACGGTCGGCGTCATCGTCAATGACAGTATCGGTCGGGCCTGGCGCGTCGGTACGGTCGGCCAGGCGATCGGCGTCGCTGGTCTGCCGGCGGTAATCGATCTGCGGGGCGAGACGGATCTGTTTGGCCGCGAGTTACTGGTCAGCGAGCAAGCGGTGGCCGATGAACTGGCGGCGGCGGCATCGCTGTTGCAGGGCCAGGGCGCCGAGGGCCTGCCGGTGGTGTTGATCCGGGGTTTTGTCTCCGACGCACCGGTGCAGGGCGCCGATGCGCTGGTGCGTCCGCGCGAGATGGACATGTTCAGATGACCTCGCCGGCAGGAGATGATGCGGCGGGCGACGTAGCGGGCGATGCGAAGGTTGCGGTGCTCTCTGGCGGTGTCGGCGGCGCCAAGCTGGTGCTCGGCCTGAGCCATGTCGCCGCGCCGGATCGTCTGGTCGTGGTGGCCAATACCGGCGACGATTTCCACCATCTCGGTCTGCACATCGCCCCGGATATCGACTCCGTGGTCTACGCGCTGGCCGATTTGGCCGACCAGGAGCGGGGCTGGGGCCGGGCCGGCGAGACCTGGACCTTCATGAAGGCCATGGCCGGATTGGGCGGCGAGGCCTGGTTCAATCTCGGCGATGGCGATCTGGCGATGCATGTGGAGCGGACCCGCCGCCTGTCGAACGGGGAAACTTTGACCGAGGTAACCGCCGGCTTGTGCCAAGCGCTTGGGGTGAAGACTCGTATTCTGCCGATGACCGACGACCCGGTGGCGACCATCGTCGATACCCCGGACGGGCCGTTGGCGTTTCAGCATTATTTCGTGCGTGATCGGTGCGCGCCCACGGTGACCGGGTTCCGATTTCAGGGTATTGCCGACGCGACGCCGAACCGCTCGCTGATGCGTGATCTGGCGAGCGGCGAGATCGGCTCGGTGCTGATTGCGCCGTCGAACCCGTTTGTCAGCGTCGACCCGATTCTGCAGTTGCCGGGCCTGCGCGCGGCGTTGCGCTCGATAGCCGGGCCAAAGCTGGCGGTTTCCCCGATCGTTGGCGGCGCGGCGATCAAGGGACCGGCGGCCAAAATGATGGGCGAGCTTGGCATGCCGGCCAGCGCCGCCAGCGTTGCCCGCCACTATGCCGGGTTCATCGACGCCATGGTCATCGACATCGTGGACCGCGCTCAGGAAGCGGAAATCCGCGCTATGGGCATGGAGGTGCTGGTGACCCAAACGGTGATGCGCTCGCTTGATGACCGCAAGGCGCTGGCCGAGGCCTGCCTTGAATTCATCGCCGACCTCGGGAGCCGGTAGTGGTCGTCGCCGTCGTCCCGCTGAAGAACCTGTCGCAGGCGAAAAGCCGGTTGGCGCCGTTGTTGAGCGATCTGGAGCGCCGGGGTTTGGTCGTCGCCATGCTCGGTGATGTCCTGGCGGCGCTGAAACAGGCCGAGGGCGTCTCGGAAATATTCGTTGTCGCCGACGGGCAGGGCGATCGGTTGGATGGTGTTTCGCTGATCCTGGAGGTTGAGAACCGCGGTTATGACGAAGCCGTCGCCACGGCGCTGGCTGATCCCCGGGTGGCCGGCGCCGAGGCGATGCTGGTTCTGCCGGGCGACCTGCCGATGGCCCGACCCGGTGATATCGAGGCGTTCATTGGCGATTTCAGCGGTAAAAATTCTGCGACCGGCAGGCTGGCAAGTCCCGCGGTTCGGATCGCGCCGGCCCGTGATGGGGACGGCACCAACGCGCTTCTGCTGGCGCCGCCAGGCTTGATGGCGAGCCAGTTCGGACCCGGCAGCTTCGCGCGCCACCGCGCCGCCGCCGAGGCGCTGGTCTCCACGGTTGAGATCGTCGCGCCGCCCGGGCTTGCGTTCGATATCGATACTCCTCAAGATCTGCTCGATTTCTGTGCCCGTGATGGTGATACCGGTACCCATGACTTTCTCCGGCGGAGTGGTGTGGCGGACCGGCTGATGCGTGCGGGCTGAAGACCGAAAACCGCCGATATATCGGGGATGACTTTGCCAAAAGAACTCTATTGGATCGATCCCGCCGAGCGACCGGATGCCGTCGCCGCCCAGGCATTGGCGGGTAACACGGATCTTCCGGGGCTGATGGATGCCGCCGCGCGGATGCGCGACCACGGTTTCGGTCGGCATATCAGCTATTCGCGCAAGGTGTTCATTCCGCTGACCCAACTGTGCCGCGATGTCTGCCACTATTGCACCTTCGCGCAGGCGCCCCGGGATCTGAAGCAGGCGTTTTTATCTCGCGATCAGGTGCTGGTGATCGCCCGCGCCGGCAAGGCGACCGGTTGCAAGGAAGCGTTGTTCACGCTGGGGGACAAGCCGGAGCTGCGCTATGCCGCCGCCCGCGAGGCGCTGGAAGAAATGGGTTATGCCTCGACCTTGGCCTATCTGCGCGACATGGCGTTGCTGGTTTTCGAGGAAACCGGCTTGATGCCGCATCTCAATCCCGGCGTGATGTCGCCAGCCGAGATCGCCAGCCTGCGCGAAGCCTCGGTCAGCATGGGGATCATGCTGGAAAGCACCTCAATGCGGTTGATGGAGAAGGGCGGCTGCCACCATGGCTCCCCCGATAAGGACCCGGCGGTGCGTCTGGAGACCATGGCCGAGGCCGGGCGCCAGAAAGTGCCGTTCACCAGCGGCATCCTGATCGGTATCGGCGAGACCCGGGCCGAGCGGATCGACTCGCTGCTGGCCCTGCGTGATCAGCACGATCGTTTCGGTCAGATCCAGGAAGTGATCATCCAGAATTTCCGCGCCAAGCCGGACACCAAGATGGCCGATGCGCCGGAGCCGGGTCTGGCGGATCTGCAATGGACCATCGCGGTCGCCCGTCTGATCTTTGGGCCTGATATGTCGATCCAGGCGCCGCCTAATCTTTCCTATGGCGATGCGGCGCATCTAATTCCCGCTGGAATTAACGATTGGGGCGGCGTGTCCCCGGTGACCCCGGACCATGTTAATCCCGAAGCGCCCTGGCCGCATCTGGAAGTGCTGGCCCGCGATACCGCGACTATGGGCAAGACTCTGGTTGAGCGGTTGTCGATCTATCCGGCGTATCTGCGCGACGTGGAAAACTGGCTTGATCCGGGGTTCCGCGCTGCGGCGCTGTCGGCGGCCGACGCCGATGGATTGGCGCGTACCGAGGATTGGTCGCCGGGCCGGGCCGAGGCGTCTGACAATAAGATCCCCGAGCTTGAGGTTACCCCTGGTTTTCTCGCCGATGCCGGCCTTGATCGGGTGCTCGACCGGGCGATGGCCGGAGACCCATTGAGCGAGGACGAGATCGTTCGACTGTTCCATGCCCGCGATGGCGAGGTCGAAACCGTTGCCAAGGCGGCGGATGAGTTGCGGCGCAAGATGAATGGCGACACCGTGCGCTATGTCGTGAACCGCAACATCAACTACACCAATGTCTGCTATTTCGGCTGCAAGTTCTGCGCTTTCTCAAAGGGAAAAACCCAGGAGAGCCTGCGCGGCAAACCCTATGATCTGGCGATTGAGGAAATCGTTCGCCGGGCCGAGGAAGCCTGGGAGCGCGGCGGCACCGAGGTCTGCCTGCAGGGCGGCATTCACCCGGACTATGACGGCAATACCTATATTGAAATCACCCGGGCGCTGAAGGCGGCGCTGCCGGATCTGCATATCCATGCCTTCTCGCCGTTGGAGGTGCATCAGGGCGCGCGGACCCTGGATATCCCCTTGGACACGTTCCTTGGCCGTCTGCGTGACGCCGGCCTTGGCAGCCTGCCGGGCACCGCCGCCGAAATCCTCGATGACGAGGTCCGCGCCGTGCTGTGTCCCGACAAGGTCAATACCGCCCAGTGGCTGGAAGTGGTCGAGACCGCCCATAATGTCGGCCTGCGGACCACCTCGACGATCATGTTCGGTCATGTCGACAAACCGGTCCATTGGGCCCGGCACCTGATCCGCCTCAGGGAATTGCAAGCCCGCACCGGCGGCATCACCGAGTTTGTGCCGCTGCCCTTCGTGCATATGGAAGCGCCGATCTATCTCAAGGGCGGCGCCCGGCGCGGGCCTAGCTGGCGGGAGAATGTCTTGATCCATGCGGTGGCGCGGTTGGCGCTGCACCCGCTGATCACCAATATCCAAACGTCCTGGGTCAAGTTGGGGCCGACCGGGGCGGGGATTTGCCTGGATTCCGGCGCCAATGATTTCGGCGGCACCTTGATGAACGAGACCATCACCCGGTCCGCCGGCGCCAGCCATGGCCAAGAGCTGGCGCCCGAGCAAATGGACGCGGTGATCCGCTCGCTAGGCCGCGAACCGGGACAGCGCTCCACCCTCTATGGTCCGCCGAACGAGGCGCAACGCGCCCGCTCCTATGGCGCCGCGCCGCTGGCGGATGTCGTCAATACGCCGGTTCGCAAGTCCCGGCGGCGTGATACCGCGGCTGATCTGGTCCGCCCTGGCTATGAAGTTCAAGGCGCCGCCGATTGATCGCGTAAAACGGAAGTAGTCCCGATATGTCCGACGCCGCGCTGACCTTCGGCTTGATGTTGTCCAACCGGGGGCCGGTCCTCGGCTACAGCACACCGGCTGAGTTGATCGAGCTGGCGGTCGCGGCGGAGCAGAGCGGTCTGGTCGATACGGTTTGGTCCGGTGATGCGTTCCTGACCAATCCGCGACTGGATGCCATTACCTTGCTGACCGCGGTGGCGGCGCGGACCGAGCGGGTGCGCCTTGGCCCCGCCTGCATGGGTAGTTTCACCCAGCGCGCGGCCCTGGATCTGGCGTATCAATGGGCCAGCCTGGACCAGATCTCCGGCGGTCGCACAGTGATGGTGGCCTGTGCCGGCGGCGGGAGCGGCGAGGCTTGGGAGCGGGAAGATCGCAACACTGGGGTCGCCTCGGCCCAGCGCCGGGACCTGATGTGGGAGCGGATCGCGCTGTTGCACCGGCTTTGGGCGGAGGACGAGGTGACCTTCCAAGGCCGCTTTCATGACTATGAGCAGGTCACGATCACCCCGAAACCCTTGCGCCAACCCTGTCCGATCTGGGCGGCGACCAATATCACCCGGCTGGCCAGTGGCGCCTCTTCCGGTCGGATGCCGGTCAAGACCCTGGCCAAGGTCGGCGAGATCTGCGACGGCTGGATGACCCATTCGGTCAACCCCGCGACCTTTGCCGAGGCCTGGCGGCATATTCGCGCCTCGGCCAGCGCACATGGCAAGGACCCGGAGGCCATGGATAACGCGCTGGTGGTGAATATCTGCGTGCGGGATGATCCCGCCGAAGCCCTGACCGAGACCGGGGATTTCCTGGCAGATTACTACGGCATCCGCTTTTCGCCGGAGCGCACGCGCGATTGGACCGCGCATGGCTCGGCCAAGGCCTGCGCCGCGACCCTGCGCGCCTATGCCGGCTCCGGGGTCAAGCATTTGGCGCTGCGGATGACGTCGCGTGATCAAAACGGACAATTCCAACGGCTGGTGAATGATGTGCTGCCGCTGGTGAACCAGATTTAAGCGATAAGGGAGACGGTCATGACGATCGGTGTCGGACTGGGAATGGCGACCTATACCTTCTCGAGCGCCGAGGGTTATTGGCGCTGGGTCAAGCGCTGCGACGAAGCCGGGGTCGACTCGCTGTGGCAGACCGATCGGTTGGTCTCCAAGGAGCCGTTCCTGGAATGCATGAGCGTGATGGCCGGGCTTGCCGGGGCCACCAAAAAGGTGAAGTTCGGGATGAACGTCGCCTCCATGGGGCTGCGCGACCCGCTACAGACCGCCAAGCAATGCGCGACGATCGACTATCTCTCGGGCGGTCGCTTGCTGCCGGCGTTT
>JAQBUJ010000112.1 GCA_027623845.1 Pseudomonadota bacterium | reverse complement strand
ATCCACAGCACCGGAGGCGTCGGCTAGTTCGTGGACGCCCGAAGCGATTAGCAACGCGCCAAAGCCAGCGCGATTGGCCCCGAGGATATCGGTCTCAAGGTTGTCTCCAATCATCAGCAAATGCGCGGAGTCGGCCATTTCAAGAATTTCGCGACAACGATCAAACACGGCCTGAAAGGGCTTGCCGATGGGATGAACGGGGCCGCCGAGCGCCGCATAACGCTCGGCCAATGCGCCGGCGCAAATATGCCGCTCAGCGCCCTGAAAAACCGTACGGTCGGGATTGGCGCAAAGCATGGGCAGGCCTCGCGCCGCGCCGACCGTCAGTCGTTCCTCATAGTCGGCCAACGTTTCGGGGGGAGAGTTCGGGCCGGCGTTCAAAATCCAATCGGCCTCGTCAATGCGCGCGACTTCCTGGAATCTGTCCTTGGGGAGGGTGTCCGGAAACCGGTCGGGGCCGGTTTGGTAGACGCGCCCGCCGAACTGTTTCATCTCGGGGTTGGACATTCTGGAAAGCTGGCTATTGGTCTCGCCGCCGGAGGTGACGATGCCGTCATAGCAGGACCTTTCGATCCCAATGCCGGCCAAGCGCGTAGCGACGACGGACGGCAATTGCGGGGAGTTGGAAAGAAACGCCACCTTCTTGCCCAGGCGCCTGAGAGCGTGAAGCGCCTCGATCACCCCTGGAAACACCTGATCGCCGTCATAGACGGTACCCCAGACGTCAAATACGTATCCATCGTATTGCTCAGCGATAGCGCCGATGCCGGAAAGAACTCTTTGTCCGTGCATCACGCGCTGCTCGCGCTCGGACGAGGTTCGCCAAAAAGGTACCCCTGGCCGAAATCAATGTTGAGATCCAGCAGATCCAGGAGCATTTCCTCGGTTTCGATCTTTTCGACGATCAAATCCATTGCCTCACGGTCCAACGCTCCCTTGAGCACGCGCATGTTCACACGCGGTGGGTCGCCGCGCGCCATTTCGTGCAACAGATGAGCGTCGATCTTAATGAACTTGAAGCCCTGGGAGGCGAGTTTGGGCAGATCCAGATCGAAAGAGCCGATCTGATCCATGGAAAACCGGAACCCCAGAGCGGATAATCTCTGCAGGCTGGTCTGCACGTCGTAGGACGGCTGCAGGACCGTCGCATGGCTGAATTCGAACACCAGGCTTGTGGCAAGCTGTTGGTTGGCGGCCATGAAGTCGATGAAATCAGTGAAAAAGTCGACATCCGTCAAGGTCGCGTAGGAAATGTTACAGAAGAACGCGACGTCGAGATGGTCGCGGCGCGCCCGCCGGACCAACTGCACGCACCGGAACAGCAGAAGATTGTCGACCGCTGTGATCAGCCCAGCCCGTTCGGCCACCGCAAGATATTGCTCTGGACGAATGACATTGCCGTCGTCGTCGGTGATGCGGGAGAAGCACTCATAAAACACGCGTTTTCGCTGCGGCAGCAACAAGGTTGGCTGTAAATAGAGATGGACCCGATCCTCGCGCAGCGCCTTCTCGATATAATGAAGAATCTCTTCATTGCTATAATCAAGCATCGGCTCGGGGTGCACCCACGGCTCCGCCGATGCGGCGCGCTCCGGGGAAGCTGATTTCTTCGGCTTGCCGGAGGTGGAGCGTTCGGCCGAGGGCGCCGGACTGCGTGGTTTGACGGCGCGCTCGGTTTGACCGCCGCCGGAATTTTCCCGCTTTTCGTTGAATTGGCCCATCAGGCCCTGCAACACGCGGATTTCAGCGACCACGGCGCTGCTGTCTGGAATGGCGTCGAGTCGGTCCCGCAGGCCGGCCAATTCCTCGCGAACGCCATCAAGGTCAAGCTTGGTCGCCTCAAGTTCGCCGGCCAGTTGATAGTACTGATTGGCGGAACGTTGTTCGCGCAAAGCCGAGGCGACGATCAGACCGGTCGCGGTTACAAGGCCCGCCACCGCCCATCCGGGAACGGCGCCGGCGAATCCTGGAAGCAGCCAATCGGCCAGCAATCCTGCCGCGATGCCGAGAACGGATAACGCGATAAGCAATACCCGATACACCGTTACGTGCTCCTTCCCTTGATTCAGCCGGCCCTTGGTTCAGCTGGCCGTTGGTTCAACTGGCCCTTGGTTCAGCTAGACGACCCGTCCGCCCATTTGGCGGCGTCGACGCCGACTGCCTTGGCCACGTTGTTATAGCCGTCGCGTCTAAGCCGCTCGCCAAGACCGTCGATGATCGTGCTGAACAGCCCTGGTCCCTTATATATCAAAGCGGTGTAGAGCTGCACCAAACTGGCGCCGGCGCGTATCTTGGCATAGGCGGTTTCCGGCCCGTCGACGCCGCCGGCGCCGACGATCGCGATCCGGCCAGCGGCGGCGATATGGGCCCAGGCCAGAACCTGGGTCGAGAGCGCGAATAACGGCGCCCCGCTCAAGCCTCCGGCTTCTGCGCTGTTCGGGCTTTTCAGGCCGGCGGGACGGGTTACCGTGGTATTGGCGACGATCACGCCGGATACGCGGCGCGCCACGGCGATATCTAGAATTTCGCTGACCATATCTCTTGAAAGGTCGGGCGCGATCTTCAGAAGAATTGGCGGGCGGGCGGTTTCCTTGGTTACCGCATCCCGGGCCACGACCACGGCGTCGAGCAATCCATCCAACTGGTCCGACGCCTGCAGATCCCGCAAGCCCGGTGTATTGGGCGAGGATACATTGACCGTCAGATAATCTGCGAGCGGCGCCGATTGCCGGATCGCCTTGGCGTAGTCGCCGGCCTGATCAGCGGAATCCTTGTTGATGCCGACATTGATCCCGACGATACCGGCGTTGCGGTCACGATCGCGCAGACGGCCCAGCCCGACCTTCAGTCCATCATTATTGAACCCGTATCGATTGATCGCCGCTTGATCCTCGGGTAGCCGGAACACCCTGGGCTTGGGGTTGCCGGCTTGCGGGCGCGGGGTCAGGGTGCCGATCTCGACGAAGCCGCAGCCGAGGCCCAACAGTTGCGCCGGGACTTCCGCGCTTTTGTCGAACCCGGCGGCGAGGCCGATCGGATTGGGAAAGGTGATGCCGAACACCTCGGATTGGAGAATTCGATCACTGACGGCGCGTTTGGGGCGCGGGACCAAGCCAAGCCGTAACGCCTGGATCGCCAAACGGTGGGCGCGTTCAGGATCGAGGCACCGTGCCAACGGCATCATGAGGTCGGCTAACGACATGCTTGGGTTCAATCGTCTTTCATCTCAGGAAAGATATGGGCGCCATCGGGACCAAGGGGAAGGTCGAATTCCGCGGCGACCGCGCTTACCGCAAGCGCGCCATACAGATGCGGGAACAATTGCCCGCCCCGCGACGCTTCCCACTTCAAATCGGTCCCCAGCGCCATGGCGTCGACTTCCAGCAAGACCAACCCGGTTTCGCCGGCGCGATGCTTGCGAGCGCTTTCGATAACCTGGCTGGCGGTTGAGAAATGCAGAAAGCCATCGCCGGCGTCCTCGACCGTGCCGGCATAGGCCCCGGAGGTTTTGGCGCGCTGCCAATCCGGGTGGCGCGAAAGGTGATATATCCAGCGATTGGTCATGGTTGGACACTACGGCCCAGGTACGGTCGGGGCAAAGAAAATTACCGAAACAGAGGCAACCAACGGGATGCGGGATGTGACGAGAGGCAAATCTGTAAATGTCGGGCTACGGCGTGGCTCGGTGTTAATTGTGAAATCGGCCCTAACTCAATAGGGTAGAGAGGAACGGCGGTTGTGTGTTTATCGCGCCGCGATTCCAGCTCACCCGATCGCGTTCTGCGATGGTTTGTTTAAGTTCGAAACGGCGCAAGGGCTTGGGAGAAAATCGAATGGATTCGCTGGTATATCTTGATGGCGAATGGATCGAGGGTAACCCGCCGGTCCTGGGACCGGCGACATTGGCGACCTGGCTTGGGGCCATTGTTTTTGATGGCGCCCGGGCGTTCGAGGGCACCATTCCCGATCTCGATCTGCATTGCCAAAGGGCGATCATTTCCACCGCTGCAATGGGGATGGAGTCGCCGATCACCGCCCAGGAGATCGAGCGCATAGCGCGTGAGGGCGTGGCCAAGTTTCCCGCCGACGCGGCGCTCTATATCAAGCCGGTTCTCTGGGCCGAAGAGGGCTGGATCTATCCGGATCCGAAATCGACACGCTTCATGCTGCATATTTTCAGCGCGCCTCTGCCGGACGCGCAAGGAATCGGGATTTGTATCTCCAGTTACCGCCGTCCAGCGGCAGATCAGGCGCCAACCGACGCCAAAGCCGCTTGCCATTATCCAAATGCCGGCAGAGCGCTTAGGGAAGCGCAACAAAGAGGCTTTGACAACGCGGTCGTGCTCGACCCGGACTACATGGTTGCGGAACTGGCGACGGCGAATTTGTTTCTGGCCAAGAATGGCGTCGCGATAACACCGGTAGCCAATGGCACCTTCCTTGCCGGAATAACCCGCAGCCGGGTGATCCAATTGCTCCGCGATGCCGGTGAAACCGTCAAGGAAGCGGTGGTTACGCCGAAAGACCTCCTGGAGGCGGATGAGATTTGGTCGACCGGCAACCACGCCAAGGTCGTGCCGGTCACCCGTATCGAGGACCGCCCGCTGCAACCTGGCCCGCTCTTCAAAAAAGCCCGAAAACTCTATTGGGACTATGCGCACGGTCGGCTGTAGCAGATCCCTGCGCCTCGGCTTACCTCTGGGTCAGTTTCATCTCGATACGACGGTTGCGGCGATTGCCGATTTCGTCGCGGCGCTCGTCGATCGGCTGAAACTCGCCGTAACCGCTGGCGGACAACCGATGGGCTGGCACGCCTTGGCGGATCAGGAATTGCACGACCGAGATCGCCCGCGCCGCTGAAAGATCCCAATTGCTGCGGAATTGTTCGTTGAATATTGGAATTTGATCGGTGTGACCTTCGACCTGGAGAATCCATTGGATGGTGCTGGGGATTTTCGGTCCGATCTCGTTCAGGGCGCCCGCCAGGCGTCGAAGTTCGCTTTTGCCTTTGGCGGCGATGGTCGCTGAGGCCGATTCAAACAACACCTCGGACTGAAAAACAAACCGATCGCCGACGACGTGGATGTCCTGACGGTTCTTCAGGACTTCGCGCAGGCGGCCAAAGAACTCGGAGCGAAACCGTGCGAGTTCCTGAACCTTCGAGGCCAGAGCCTTGTTGAGGCGTTTGCCAAGATCCAGAATTTTAACATTCTGCGCCGCGCTGGCCGCGTCGGAGGCATCGAGCGCTTGCTGGAGTGAGGCGAGTTGTTGGCGCAGGGCAAGAAGCTGCCGGTTCAGCAGCGCGACCTGTTGCCGGGCTGCCTCGGAAGCCTTTTGCTCATCAGTCAATTGGTCCAGTGACAGGTTGTAATTCGATAGAAGTTCCTCGAGACGAATGTCGCGTTCCTCGATCGAGCGCTGTGCCAGAACGGTCTGGCGGCCCGCTTGCGCCAGCTTGTTCGTAAGCACCTTCGTCTGGTCTCGGGCGGCGCCGAGCAGCGCCGTGATTTCCGCGATACTCGCTGCCTGCGCCGCTTTGTCCCGCTCCAACCCCTGGCCGCGTTGTCGCTCCGAGGCGATCTTGGCCAGCATGGTTCCGAGAAGGGCGCGCGCATCGGCGACATCGCGCTCCGACAGCGCCGTCCGGCGGACCGAAGCGGCGAGGTCTTTGTGGCTTAGGTCGAGCTTCTCCAGAACCGACGATAATTCCTGCTGGGTTAAACGCGCGGATTCTTGCTGAACTTCCAAATCCCGCTGCGCACGATCGGCGGTTTGTCGGGCCTCGCGGAGTTGCGTCTCCAGCAGGTTTCGCAGCGCCGCCAGCTCGGCGACTTCGCCCTCAAGGCTTTGGCGGACGTCGTTCAAAGCCGCAATGTCCCGGCGCAGGGATTCAAGATCCCGGAGCTGTAGCTTAATGGTTTCCTGATTCACCTCGAGCAGCTTCAGCGTATCGGCCATGCCGGCGTCGAGTTCGTCGCGTTCGGCTTTTACCAGGTTGGCCCGTTCTTCCACGGCATTCAGCTTTGCCAGCAGGGCGTCACGCTCGCTGATGATTTGTGCGATGCGGGTGTTCAACCCTTCGCTGCTGGTTTCGATTTCGACGATCCGTTGCTTCAGTGTCGCCTGCTGGGAAACCGATGCGGCAAGGCGATCCTCGAGTTGGTCGCGTTGATTGAGCAGTTGACTGACCTGATTGGACATAGTGTCGCGCACCGCGATCGAGGCCTGCAATTCGTCCGATAGCTGGGCCACGTTGAGGCGTAGCTCGCCGCCGCTCTCCCGTTCCAGCGCCAAAAGCTCGCTGAGTTCGGAAATTTGCCGCTGCAGTCGCCCTAGAGCCTCATCACGGCCCGACAATAATTGGGGCAGATAGAATTGCGCGACGATAAAGACCATCAACACGAAGATGATGACCATCAGCAACGTCGCCAGCGCGTCGACGAAGCCGGGCCAGATATTGGTGTCGCGGGTGCGTGACCGTCGAGAGGTCGCCGCCATGGTCGTTCATCCCTGCCGGTTCAGCGACCGTCCTCAGCAAGCGCGGCGATCGTGCGCGCAAGCAGCCTGATTTCCTGACGGACTTCCTCAACGGCCTGTCCGCGGCCTTTCTCGCTCTCCTCCAGAAAACGCGCCATATACGCCTCGATATTGCGCAAGTGCGATTGGGAGATCGCGTCGCGGCCAGCCGCGTGATTGTCGGCGAGGCGCACCAGGATCGGTTTCAATTCCAATTGCGCTTCGCCAATTCGGAGCATCAGGTCCTGCTCGACCCGCATCTGTTCGACCAGGGTGGAGAGTTTTTCGTTCAGCCCCATCAAATTGGTGTTGGTCTGGCGCCGTTCATCCTCGCTGCGGGTGATCACCCTTTGCAGCCGATCAAGGCTTTCAGCGGTCTGTTCGAACAGCGCCGCCTGATAGGCGCTGGCCGAGGATTCGCCTTCGCCGATCGCCACCGCGCCGCCGCTGCTGAGCCGGGTGAGGCTGGAAAGCCACTCCTCAAGATCATTGTAGAAGCGGTTCTGCGCCTGACCGAGTTGGAGGTCGAGAAATCCCAACACCAATGACCCGGCCAACCCAAACAACGAGGAGCTGAACGCCGTGGCCATGCCGGCCAGTGGTGATTCAAGGCCGGATTTGAGGTTGGAGAATACATCCCCCAGATTGCCGCTTTCGATGGTCAACCCGCCGATCACGTCGCCGACCGCGCCAACCGTGCCCAATAGGCCCCAGAACGTCCCGAGCAACCCAAGGAAGATCAGCAGGCCAATCAGGTAACGCGAAATATCACGGGATTCCGCCAGCCGCGAATCCAGACTGTCGAGCAGCGAGCGCAGCGACATCGTCGACAGGCTCATTCGGTCGTCGCGGCGTTCGCCAAGCATCGTGGCGATCGGGCCGAGCAGGGCCGGCGCCTTCTGCACCGACATGCCCGGCTGGTTGGTGCGGTAGGTTTGAATCCACGCAACCTCCGGGCCGAGCGATAGCACCTGACGAATAATGAAAACGATGCCGATGAGCAGGGCCGCGACAATCATGCCGTTCAACGTGGCGTTGGCCAGGAAGGCATCCTGAAGTGGCGCTAACAAGAGGGCTGCGACCCCCGCGACGATCGCAAGGAAGATCATTATTCTGGTCAGAAATCGGCCGGGGCTGGTCACTGGGGCCCTCTCGCATTTCTGTCAGGAGCAAGGGTCATGGATGGTGGCTCATATTCATCGGGTCACGATGACGACATCAACACGGTTCGCCGGGCCGGAATCGGCGCGGTCGCCCAAGGCCCGTACATCCATCCGGGTGCTACGCACGCCCTGTCCCATCAGATAGGCCCGTACCGATAGGGCGCGGGATAATGAAAGCCGGCGTGCCTTGCTTCCATTGCTGGCGTCGCCTCCCGGGGCGGCGGCATAGGCCAAGAGTTGCACGCGTCGCGCCTCGTCGGCCTTCAGGCTTTTGATCAGGCCGGCCAAGCGCGCCGCCATTGGTTCGACAAGCGCCGTTTGGCCTTGATCGAACATCAGCCGTACGCGGTTGCCCTCGGCGGCCGGCGCAGCTGCGCTGGCGATCTTGGCGGCGGGCGTCTTGGTTGACTTTACCGGCTTGGGTGGGGCCGGGCGGGCTGACGCGATGACCGGCGCGGGCACCGGCGCTCGGGCTTTCGGTACTTGCGTGGAGGCGGCAATTGGCGCCTTGGGAATCTGGGTTGTCGCTAGTTTGGGCGCCGCCGGCGCCGGCGAGGCGGCGGCCATTGCCTTAGGCTTGGTCGGCTGGGGCATGATGGTCGTTGGCGCCGCAATGCGC
>JAQBUJ010000111.1 GCA_027623845.1 Pseudomonadota bacterium | reverse complement strand
ACCGTCACCGATAATTTTCGCGTCATCTCGCACCAGGGCTTTCGGGTTCTGGAGTGACCCTGGTATATCCTACCGAGCGTTAATGAATTGGCGTCGCGGTCAATGGCCGCGACGCCATTTTTAGAATTGTATCGGGAGAACTAACGTATGTTCGCGGCGATTCACGCACGCCTAGAGAAGCTCTCGCAATACGCCGTATGGCTTGGCGGGACCGCGCTTCTAGCGGCGGCATTGATGGTGACCTTGGATGTTCTTTCCCGGAAGATATTCAACGTCACGATGAGCGGTTCGGATGAGTACTCGGGCTATGTATTCTCAGCGACCACGACCTGGGCCTATTCTTATTGTCTGCTGCATCGCTCGAACGTCCGTATTGATGCCCTGTACAACCTGTTTCCGCGCCCGGTGACCGCGGTGCTTGATGTCATTGGCTTATCTCTTTTGCTCTACTTTATGTGGATCATGACCTACTACGCTTTCGTGTCCTTCGAGAATTCCTGGACCAGTAATTCAGTGTCGATCACCACGCTGGGCACCCGGCAGTGGATCCCTCAACTGTTCTGGGTTGCGGGATTGGCCTTGTTCTTCGTCACGCTGGTTTTCGTTGTGGTCTACTCGCTGGTCGCGCTGCTGCAACGCAACTGGGATCTGGTGGCGAAGATCGCCGGCGTGCCGTCCATCGCAGAAGTGATGGAAGAAGAAACCGCAGGCATCGATGTTGTAATGGCGACGCCCGACGCGCCGCCCTCGGAGAAATAAGACGATGGCATTTGGTATTATCATTGGTCTTATGATCCTGGTCCTGGCGGCGGTTCCTGTCGCGGCGGTCCTGGGCATCCTGAGCTTCGTGCTCGACAACATCTCGATGGGCGGAACGCTTACCCCGGCGCTTGCCGAGATCTATTGGGACAAAAGCAAGGAGTTCATCCTTGTCGCCGTTCCGATGTTCATTTTGCTTGGCGAGATCATGCTGCGGGCGGGTATCGCGCGCCGCATGTACGCGGCGGTCATTCAATGGCTGTCCTGGCTGCCGGGCGGCTTGATGCATGCCAATATCGGCTCCTGCACGATCTTCGCCGCCAGTTCCGGCTCCAGCGTCGCAACGGCGGCGACGGTCGGCACCGTCGCCTATCCGGAGATCCAGGCCCGAGGCTATAACGAGCGGTTGTTCCTCGGCTCATTGGCCGCCGGCGGAACGCTCGGCATCCTGATACCGCCCTCGATCAACCTGATCATTTATGGGTTGCTCACCGATACCTCGGTCCCGGAGCTTTATCTCGCCGGCATTATTCCCGGCGTGATTCTCTCCACCCTGTTCATGCTGACCATCATCGCTGCGTGCCTGTGGCGGCCAGCATGGGGCGGCAAAAAAGTCGAAACCTCATGGGGGGAGCGGATACGCTGCCTGCCGGATCTGTTACCGCCGATCGCCTTGTTCGTCGCTGTCGTCGGGTCGATCTATGCCGGTATCGCGACCCCGACCGAGGCGGCCTCGATCGGGGTGTGCATGGCGGTGGTCATCGCCGCCGCCTTCAGAACCTTGAACATTCGGATGCTGAAGGAGGCTTTCGAGGGCACCATGCGGACCACGGCGATGATCATGCTGATCGTCTTCGCCGCGATCTTCCTCAACTTCGTGCTTGGCTTCATGGGTATCACCCAGACGATGCTCGGCTTCATCTCCGACATGGGCCTGACCCCGGTGCAGACGATCCTGTTGATCGTTGTGTTCTATCTGTTCCTGGGTATGTTCATGGAGACCCTGTCGATGATGCTGACCACCGTGCCGATCGTGTTTCCGATCGTCATGGCCTTGGGCGTGCCGGAGTTTTCCGACGTCTGGTTCGGCATCCTGATCACTCTGCTCATGGAAGCGGCGCTGATCACCCCGCCGATCGGGGTCAATCTCTATGTCGTGCACGGGATTCGGGCGCGCGGCGGGCACTTCAACGATGTCGCCATCGGCGCCATCCCGTTCCTATTGGCGATGTTGGCGATGATCCTGTTCTTAGTCGCCGTGCCGGATCTTGCAACCTGGCTGCCGACCCTCGTCTATCATTGAGGCCGGTTAGCCCTTAAACAGCAAAAGGCCGGAGCGTTATGCTCCGGCCTTTTTCAATGCAGAACTCGTTGGGATTTACGACACCGCGCTCGGGATATCGGTGATCAGCATCGAGCCGGGCGTATGCGTCAGCACCAGCGGGATGCCGGCTTCACGGATCGCATTTTGCGGCGTCACCCCGCAAGCCCAGAACACCGGCACCTCGGCGCCGCGAAATTCAGTCGGCTCACCCCAATCGGGCGCATCGAGATCGCCGACGCCGATGGCCGACGGATCGCCGATATGGACCGGCATGCCGTGGGTGTGCGGGAAACGCGCGGTGATCGCCGAGGCGCGAATCGCGTCCTCCATCGACATCGGCCGCATGGAAACCACCATGCCGCCGCCGAACGGGCCGGAACGCTCCAACGCGATCGAGGTTTTGTACATCGGCACGGTCCGCTCAATTTCCAGATGCCGCAGCGGAATACCGCCCTGGGCCAACGCCTCTTCGAAGGAAAACGAACAGCCCAGAACAAAGGCCACCGAATCCTCCTGCCAATACTTATTGATATCGGCGACGGAGCCTTCGAAAACGCCGTCCCGATAGATGTTGTAGCTCGGTATATCGCTGCGAATGTCGATATCCTCGCCCAAGGTACGGAGCATCGGATCGCCGGTATCCGAGACACCGACCATCGGGCAGGGCTTTGGGTTACGCTGGCAGAACCGAGCGAAGTCCAGCGCATGACTGGCCGGCAGGATCGCCAGATTGCCCTGGGTATAACCATTCGCCATGTTCGCCGTGGTTCCGCGATAAGCCCCGGCGCGAAAAATCCCCCGAAACCGCGCCGGAGCGGCGGTTGCAATATCAAAGGGGAAAGGATTGTCGGCGTCGCCGTCGATCTGTTCCAAGGCCATAACGCAACTCCCGTAATATCCAGTGGTGGATTGGACCATGCCAGCGCCGCCGCCGTCAAAGCCCGAAGCGGTTTTTCACACCGATGCCCGCATTCTGATCCGAACAAATAGCACCGCGAAGACCGCGCCGATCGTCGCCACGACCGCGAAAGCCGCCACCACCGCAAGCGGCCCCGGCAACACCGTGATGAAACCAAGCAGAATCAGACAGAACAAGACATAAAGCGATAGCGCCTTGCGGGCCGAGGAATAGGTCGCGGCGACAAAGTCCAAGCCGAAATGGCCGTTCAACATCCACCCCGTAGTCGACAAGGTCGTCGGAAAACTCAACAGCAATCCCGCGGCGACCGGGCCGATATCGCCGGCCACGGTGGCGATGGTGACGATCAGAACCCCGGCAACGCCGCCCCGGATCAACAGATAACGCCAGCCCGCCGTCACCGGGACGATTTTAAGATCCCCTGGCAAACGTCGATTAAAAAGCATCGCAAAGACAACGCCGGCGGCAACGCAGACCAAGGCGCTCGTCACATCCAACTGCAGACCGGCGATCAGCCATGCGGCGAAAATCCAACCCGCCAGTCCAATCGGCAGCGCGAGGTAAAAATTGCGCAATCGCGCAGCCTGCACGAAGACCGTGAGATAGACCAAAACCGGCCCGGCGCCGGCCATGCTGTAAAGCACGCCCTCGGTGACGAAATCAGCGTCGAGAGCCAACGCCACGAAAAACATTCCGGGCGCGGCATTGACCGGCAGCGCCACCAGAACGCTGGTCAGTACCGGTCCCGCCGAACGGGCCAGCCGTCCGGTCGCAATGACGATCCCGGCGGTCGCAAATATCTTCCATGACAATGACAGCCCGGCCAGCAGCATGGCCTGCATCGAGGCGTCGAAATTCAGCACCAGGGCGATCCCGGGTCGCTCACTTAATGATCAGCCAGGAAATCGAGCAACACGCCGCAAAACTCGGCGCGGGCCTCACGGCCGGTCGCGACATGCGCCGCATCCGGCATCCAATGGCCCCGCGCGCCTGGAATACCGTGCTCCACCGGCAGGGTCAGCCGTGGCGCGGTGATCACATCATGGCCGTTATGCATGACCAAGGTCGGCGCGGTGATCTGGCCCAGCCGGTCCAAAGTGTCATGCGACAGTCCCGCCTCAGTCAGTCGCTGATGGGTATCAATTCGGCCTCTAAGGCCCCGCCAGGCGCCGTCCGGTCCCAACAGGCTGGCTTTCTTGGCGGCATAGAATTCCGCGTCGAACCCCTCCATCACCACCATCCGCTGAAACGCCTCGAAACCCATGCCCCGATGGATATCAAGCCATAAGGTGAGCTGATCGCGGAACTTGGTGTCCGGCCGAGCCCAGGTTCCGGTGTTGACCAGGCTGCGCACCAGATCCGGTCGCTGGATCGCGACTTCCTGAAAGATGCAGGCGCCGATCCCGATGATGCCGGCGAAATGGGCGTTGCCGATACCCAGCTCACACAGCAGGCCGATGACGTCGTCGGCATAAAGCCGGGTGGTTGACGGGACGGTCAAATCGTCGCTGGATTGACCGATGCCCCGATGATCAAAGATCACCACTTGATAGCGATCGGTCAGACCGCGCGGCAGATGGCCGACGTCACCATGGCAAAAAGTCCCCCAGCCACCGGAACAGATAACCGGCTCTCCGGTGCCGTGGATCTCATAGTGCATCTGGTGATTGTTGACGCTGATAAGGGGCACGGTTGCTCCTCTGTTAGACGTTGGCCGCTAAACGGCAAGAGCCTTTTCCACCGCCGCGGCAATCCCGAGAAGGTGCACGTCGCGCCCCAATCCCGCCATCAGCTGCAGACCGACCGGCCGCAGATCGCCGGGGCGAGGTATCGGCACCGAGATCCCCGGACAACCGGCGAAATTCGCCGGCGCCGTGAAGTCCGCCTGACTGGCCGGGACCGGCGCGCCAAAAGGAAAAGCCATTTGCGGCGCGGTCAAACTGACAATGCCGTCGACGCTGTCGAGAATGCCGGCAAACGCAGCGCCGATCCGTTCGACCGCACGCAACGCCTTAACATAGCGGGCGGCGGGCGCGCGTGCGCCATAGTCCAGCATCTCGCGAAACTCGGCGGAAAACGCCTCCGGCCGCGCTTGCATCAGTTCCTCATGGGCCACCGCCGCCTCGACCTCGGAGATGATCAATCCAGCTCGGCGCGCCGGCGACGGGCTATAGCCTGCCAGTTGCACCCGGCGGATCGTCGCGCCGGCGCCGCGCAGCCGTTCCAGCGCCGCCTGATAGGCCGTCGCCGCCTCGTCTTCGATCTCGGCGCTATCGAAATTTTCTAAACTTGCCAGCACCACCCGGTCCAATCGCGCTCGGCCAAGCGGGAGATCGACCAGCATCGCCGTATCCTCGACCGTACGGGCCATCGGACCAACCGTATCCAGCCCGCTGGCCAGCGTGGCGACACCACTATTCGGCCAAAGCCCGCGCGATGGTTTCAAGCCAACGATCCCGCAATAGGCGGCCGGCAGACGCACCGAACCCATGGTGTCGGTGCCAAGGGCGCCGGGGCATAACCGGCCCGCCACCGCCGCGCTTGACCCGCCGCTGCTGCCGCCGGGCGTATGGCCGGGGGCCGCCGGATTGTCGGCCCGGCCATGATGCGGGTTGTCGGTCGTCGCCCCCAGCGCGCCCTCATGCATATTCGCCTTACCGATCAGCACCAGCCCGCGCTCGCGCAACAAGGTCACCACACCGGCGTCCCGGCCCGGCGTCCAGGCCGTGCCAAAGCCATTCGTCGTCGGCTGGCCAACCACGTCGATATTGTCCTTCAACGCGATCGGCACGCCGTCCAGCGGCGACATCGGCCCGCCTTCGCGGCGGCGCGCGTCACTACGATCGGCTTCGGCGCGGGCCGGATCGGCGGCGACATGGATAAAGGCGTTCAGCGCCCGGCCCTCGCCGTTGATGCGTTCCAGGCAGGCCTCGACCAAGGCGCGGGATGTCAGCGTGCCATTGGCCAAGGCGCGCGACGCGGCGGCGATACCAAGATCGGCGGGGTTTTGAGTGCTGGCTGTCACGATGTCGATCCGGTGATGGGGCAGGGAAAAGGTGCATAGGCGTCAACTGTATGCCTCACTTCGCCGGGGCTGTCGAATGGCTGATGATCATCCAGATGATGGTTATCGCCGCGCGGATGCGGCGGGGGTGATGATACGATCAACCGTCGAGCAAGCCGAATGGAGGCCATCGCATGGGCAATCATGTCAGCGTCGAAATCCCCCGCCGCCAATCCTTCGCCGACGGGCAGGCGTTCGGCGATGCCGGCGCCTATGAACGGCTCGATGGTTGGGCGACTTTCCTCGTCGACCCATCAGCGCCGGCCCAAGCCGGTATCGTCGATCTCGACAAGGCGCCGGTGAATCCCGACGGGCTGGTCGAATGTGCGACCGAGATCTGCATCCTGCGCCCGGTCGATGCGGCGCTCGGTAACCGGCGGATGTTCTTCGACTACGGCAACCGCGGCAACAAGCGGGCCTTGCAATATTTCAACGACGCCCTCGCCTCGAATGAGCCGATCAGCGCCGCCCATGCCGGCAACGGCTATCTGTTCCGGCGCGGCTACACCGTGGTCTGGGGCGCCTGGCAGGGCGATTTGTTACCGGGAAGCGGGCGGATGACCATGTGCCTGCCGACCGCCGGCCAGCCCGATAATCCGGTGACCGGTCCGCTGCGCACCGAGTTCATCGCCACCGCCCATGGCCAGACGACCTTTCCCCTAAGCGGTTGGATTTCGACCCGCAGCCATCCGACAGTCTCGCGCGATACCAGCCGGGCGCGGCTGACGCGGCGGCGCTATCCGGACGATGCGCGCCAGGAGATCGCACCGGACGCCTGGAGCTTCGCCCGGGTCGAGGGCGGTCTCGGGATGGACTTCCAGGGCGCCGAAAGCGCGATCGTCGCCTCGGATACGCATATTCATATGCCCGGCGGCTTCGAGGCGGGCTGGATCTATGAGTTGATTTATACCGGACGCGATCCCTTGGTGATGGCGCTTGGCCATCTGGTGGTGCGCGATCTGACGAGCTTTTTGAAATACGATCGCACAGCCGCCAATCCGCTCGCCGATCATCGGATTGAAAAGGTCTATTGCTTTGGCCGCTCGCAAACCGGCCGCTGTATCCGCGACGCGCTTTATCGTGGTTTCAACAGCGACGCGGCGGGGCGCAAGGTTTTCGACGGTGTGTTGAACCATGTCGCCGGGGCCGGGCGGATGTGGCTCAATCACCGTTTCGCCAATGCCGTGGTCCCGGCCGGCCAGCAATACGAGGACCATGACAATATTTCCGACAGCTTTCCCTTCGCCTATGCCGAGAGCACCGACCATCTGACCGGCGTCACCGACGCGATCTGCAAGCGCCCGAAGACCGACCCGCTGATCTTTCACAGCCAGACCGGGACCGAGTATTGGCAGCGCCGGGGCTCGCTGGCCCATACCGACAGCCGGGGCGCCGATCTGCCGCCGCCGGACAATGTCCGGTTCTATTTCTGGTCGAGCGCCCAGCATGTCGGCGATCCGAACCAGGGGCCGCCGAAGCGCGGTATCTGCCAGAACCTGAACAACGTGGTGCAAACCTCGATGCTGTTCCGCGCCATGCTCGATAACCTGGATCGTTGGTGCAGCGATGGCGCGCCGCCGCCGGACAGCCGTTACCCAAAGCGCGCCGACAACACTTTGGTGACAATGCAGGAATGGCGCCGGCAATTCCCCTCGATTCCCGGCCAGGCGACGCCGCGAGAGCCGAACCGGTTGCCGCTATACGATTACGGCCCGCAAGCCGCCGACGGCGTGCTGACGGTGCTGCCCCCGACGCTTCGCGACGCCGAGGGTTATACGGTGCTGGTGCCGGCGGTAGACGCCGATGGCAATGACCTCGCCGGCGTGCGCGTGCCGATGGTCCAGGCCCCGCTGGCCACCTATACCGGCTGGAACCTACGGGCCCGCCCGTTCGGCGAAGGCGCCATGCACGAGTTCACCGGCAGTATGGTCCCGCTTGGCGAAACCGATGCGGTTTGCCGGGCGACCGGCGACCCACGCGCCTCAATCGAGGCCCGCTACGGTGATGCAAGCGGCTATGCCACGGCGATCGAAAAGGCGGCGCGCGACCTGATCAAGGCTGGTTTGATGCTGGAGGAAGACCTGGAGCGGACCCTGGAAATGGCCCGGAACTGGGGCGCTCCCTGGCATGATGTCCGGATGTAACGGCCCCAAAGAACCAGCCCCAAGAACCAGCCCAGAGAACCGACCCCGAAGCGAACGTCCTTGGTCACCAGAGCCTGATGTTCTCATAG
>JAQBUJ010000110.1 GCA_027623845.1 Pseudomonadota bacterium | reverse complement strand
TTTCGCGTCATCTCACACCAGGGATTTCGGGTTCTGGAGTGACCCTGGTATAGAACAAAAAAAGAACATTGATTTTAACGGAGCGCTTCGACGTGCCTGGCTCCACCCGCGCGCCAATCTTGCAACAGGCTGTTGAGCTTGCTGAAGTGCGGGCTGAATTACGGAATGAATTGCGAAATGAATTACGGGCTCAAGTGCGGGCGATCGAGTGCGGCGGCGCCGTCGGGTTGGCGCGGGTGGTTCCGTTTGGCGTGGCTGCGTTGGATCGCTGTCTCGCTGGCGGTGGACTGGCATTGGGACGGGTCCATGAGGTGGTTGGCGAGGCTCGCTCGGAAGTGCGTGACGCGGCGGCTGTTGGTTTCGCCGCTGCGCTGCTGGTCCGGCTGTTGAGGGAGCGGAAATGCGGTGGGGATGTGCTTTGGTGCCCGCGCGGCGCCAATCCGTTCGGCGGCATGCCTTCTGCCCGCGGCCTGGCTGAACTGGGGTTGGATCCCAGTCGGATTATCCTGGTCGAGGCGCATGATGAGGCGGACCGGCTCTGGGTGATGGAAGAAGGCCTTAGGTGCTCAGGACTAGCTGCGGTGGTTGCCGAATTGGGGCCGGTCCACCCTGGCAGAGGAGCCCGGGATTCGGTGAGTTGTCGGCGTCTGCAACTCGCTGCCGAGGCCAGTGGGGTGACGGGTATCCTGCTGCGTCCGGATGCAGGAGCGGCGGCGGCCATCGGGACACCGGAAAGCCGCTGGCAGGTGACCGCGGGTTCCTCGCCTGAAGGGCTGGACTGGCGACCTTGCTGGCAAGTGAAGTTGCTCCGCGCCCGCAATGGTCGCTCTGGCGAAGCCAAGATTGTTTGGGAGGCGGAGCGCGGTATATTCCATTCAGCAATACCGCTTTCAACCGCCACTCATTCACCGATGGCCAATCCTTCACCGATGAAAGTGCCTTCGGCGCCGATTTTTGCTGCGCGGCCAGCGGCCTGACCGCGCGCCAATGCAAGGCGGCTTTGCAAAACCTCCCATACCTCGACGTGAATCTGTTAACATGGGGGATGTTGCTGAACCCACTCGATCGACAAGCATGAGCGTGCTCGAACCAGAGATTTCGGTCACCGCCGCGCTGGTTGAAATTCGCAATACCTCTAGGGATTGTGCGGGTTTTTGGTGATTCTCTGGGGCGTATCGAGGGCGTGACCGTAGCGGGTTTTGGCATTATGGCAGTTTTGGCAACGGTTCCGGAAAGACCAAAGCGATGTCGTCTGATCCGACTTTTGGCGTTTTGGCACTTTTGGCACACGGTGGGGAGATAGAGAACGAGGTAGTTTTCGCACCACTACGCACACGCACGCGAGGCTTGGGGGCCTGTCATGGACGGTCTGTGACAATCTTTTCCTTTGCCGCGAGAGAACGACTGAGATTGTTCTCGGTGATTGCCTGGTGATTGCTGGGCGGAATTAGATTTTGCTTAACATTTCATAAGTCTTTGAAAAGAATGGTGACCCCGACAGGATTCGAACCTGTGGCCTACAGATTAGGAATCTGTCGCTCTATCCTACTGAGCTACGGGGCCGCTGGGTCACTGATACCTGAGACCAGCTGTTATGTGAAGATGTTGGGCGTCGGTGTCTGGTCTGGCCGGTTTCGCTTGCCTGGGGCCTGAAGGCGGCAGCACACTGCCGGCGCGCATCTTATTCGCCGTTACCCGGAGCCGCCGCCATGACCACGATCACTAAAATCGAAACCATTCGTGTCGCCCTGCCGTTCGAGACCGGTGGGCCAAGGCATGGCATGCGGCCGGCGTTGGGCGCCTGGCTGAAGATGGAAAGTGTGATGCTCCGGATCGAGACCTCCGATGGTCTTGAAGGATGGGGAGAGGCGTTTGGTCATGTCATGGCGCCAGGGGCCGAGGTGGTGCTGAACACGGTCGTGGCGCCGCTGCTGCTTGGCAAGGACGCCCGGGAAATCTCCAAGCGGATCGACGAGATCGAGCGGCCCATGCATGGGCTCGGGCGCGCCGGGCCGATGATGTACGCCTTGTCCGCCGTCGATATCGCGCTTTGGGATCTTGCGGGCAAGCGGGCCGGGATGCCGGTGTTTCGGTTGCTGGGCGGTGATGGCGGCGAGCTGACCCGCTATGCCAGTTTGATGCGCTATGGCGGTGACTGTGATGCGGTCGCCGAGAATGTGGCGCGGGCGCGCGGCCATGGCTTTACCACCATCAAACTGCATGAGAACACGGTGCCGGCGTTCCGCGCCGCCCGTCAGGCGGTGAACCCCGAGGATAATATCTGTCTCGACGTCAACTGTCCCTGGACCGTGGCCGAGGCGCGGGCGATCGCCCAGGAAATCCTGTACGACGATTTCCATTGGCTGGAGGAGCCGGTTTGGCCGCCGGAGGATTATGCCGCCATGGCCGAAGTGCGCGCCGAGGGCGTGCCGATCTCAGCTGGGGAGAACATGACCATCCTGGTTGACTTCAAGGCCGCCTTTGAGGCCGGGGCGGTGGATAATGTGCAGCCCAGCGTCATCAAATGCGGCGGCATTTCCGGCATGCGGCGGGTCTTTGCATTGGCCCAGGCCTATGCCGTGCGGGTGGTGCCGCATTGTTTCTATTGGGGGCCGGGCTATCACGCGACGGCGCATCTGGCCGCCTCCAGGCCGGAGCCTACCTTGGTCGAAACCGCCTTCATCACCTTTGCGGTGCGCCCGCATGCGCTGTTCGACTCCACCGCCTCGACCCTGCAATTGACCGAGGCGCCGGGGCTTGGGTTTGAGGCCGACTGGGACGCGCTGGCGCCGTACGTGGTGTCGCGCAACACGGTTTCGGCCTAGGGGAGCTGAGTTGGGCTAAGTTGGGCAGGCCCTGAATTGGGGCTGAGCCGGCGTTACCCGCCGTCGATCACGCCGTCGAACTTGGTTCGGTATTGTTGCAGAAACTCGCTGCGCAACGCCGGGTCGTCGGCGAGCGTTCCAATGCGCTGCAAAACATAATCCAGATAGGCCCGGACCGCCGCGTCGTCGTCCTCTGGGGACAGCCGCGGCGCGTATTCCCGAGTCTTGGTGTCGGCGATTAACCGTTGCATCATCAAATCGACGAAATCCAACCCGGTTGGCCGGCGGACGCCGAAGGATAGGTGGATCGAGGTCGGGCCGTTGGAGGTGGCGCGGTGGTACAGGCCGCGTGGCAAATACAGCAGGTCTCCGGCCCCTGTCTCCAGGGTTTTAAAGTGATCCTTCTCGATCGCCTGGCTCTTGGCGGCGGCCTGATCGACCTGGAAGAATTTTGAGCTGGCGACGCCGCGCACCAAGCGGCTGCCCAGGGTCCAGAGTTTACTGCCATGCAGCTGGAGCACGATGACGTCATGGTCGTCGTGGTGCAGGTCCAGGGCGTCTTTGCGATGCGGCGATATATAGGCGTTAACCCCGACGAAGGATCCCAACCCCCGGGCCAAGGCCAGGGCCAGGGCCTGCACCGCCGGGTTGATTTTGTTGATCCCGTCGATGATCAGTGGACCGCCGTCCCGCAGCCGCGCCGCTAAGTCCGGGGTGATCCCCTGGGCCGTGTCGGCGCCCGGATCGATCGCAACGAAGCCTCGATGTTCTCGCCCGGAAACTTTTTGGCCGCGCAGGGCCTCGGACCATTGCTCCAGGCTTTCCAACCCCGTCGCGGGCGCAAAACACTGTTTCAGATGGAGTGGTTTTTGGCCGAAATATTCAGCCTCGAACCGCTCGACCCCGATTGGTCCGATCAAACGATCCCATGATATTTTCGGCGACATGGCAGAGGCTCGCAGCTTCGGGAACAGAGGTGAATCGAGCGGACACTACCATGAAATACAGGATGCCGGTGCGAACAACCCACCGGTTTTTATCGGTCGACCTTTGCCGGCTTTGCCGCTAGAGCAGACCTTGAATGACAGAGCGTTCAGCGTGTGGGCGAAAGTTTGGCCGGGAAATTGATAGATGCGCGATTCACTGGATAGTCCACAAGGCGCTCCCGTCGCCCCGATAGAGCCGCTGCCGGTCGATTTTGGCCTGGATGAGGCCGATCTCAAACGCTTGACCCTGCGCGATATGCTGTTGTCCGAGGGGTTGGCGTCGGTCTCTATCGTGTTGGTGACGGTGCTGGCGATCTGGCGGTTTTGGTTGTGGGGCATCGCCTTGGCCTGCGCCGCGCTTGGGGTGATTTACCTACTGCGACGGGCAATCGACGTTCTGGTGATCGGCCGTATCGATAAGGCTCGGGTGGAATATGATGCGGCCATGCAGGCCCATACCCGGGCCCGGCATGCCTATGATGAGGCCATGGACGTGTGGGAAGTCAAAAGCCGGGGTGAAGAATAAGCGCTTTATGCGGTGCTTTTCCCTTGTTGCCAGCTGGCCAACGCCGCTTGGGCATGCTCGGCCTTGGCGGCCATTTCACCGGCTTCACCTGTCTTTGCCGTTAGCTCGATGACATAGCCGTTGGGGTCGCGGAAATAAATTGAGTGGATGAAACCGTGGTCGGAGATACCGCGGGTTTCGATCCCCGCTTGCTTGCCTTTGGCGAACATCGCCTCCATTTCAGGATAGTCGACTTCCAATGCGATATGCAGGTCGAAATCATGTTGGTCCTTGAACTCGAAGGGCCGATCCGGCGCCTCGAAAAACGCCAGGAAGGAGCCGTCACCCATCTGGTAGAAGGAGTGGAGAACACCGGTCTGCCGTCCCGTTTGGGTCTGTTTGATCTCAAAGGCTTCGGCCAGCTTGAGGCCGAGAAAATCTTCGTAAAAAGCCCGAGTTTCCTCGGAGTCACGACAGCGATAGGCGTTGTGGTGCAGGCCCTTGATCATTGTTTGATCCCTCAAGAATGGAGCGTTTGATTGCGCTCAATATAAGGCGGCGGCTTTGTCGCGCCAGGGAGGCGGAGCCTGAAACGCGGAAAAACACTGTTTCCGAACCGCCGCCGGCTTAGTGCGGCGCGTCTCCCAAGATCGTGCAGCGCCGCATGACCCGTTTTTGACGCGCGGTGTCATAGCCGGTGGCCCGGTGCAGCAGATTGCGGTTGTCCCAGACGACGCACTGTCCCGGCTCCCAATGGTGCCGGTAGACTAGGTGGTCGGGGGTGGCGGCGATATTGAGTTCCTCGATCATCGCCCGGCCTTCGTCATAGGCCATGCCGTCGATGGACTCGGCATGGTCACCGAGGAAGATCGCCTTGCGTCCAGTTTCGGGATGCGTGCGGATAATCGGGTGAGCCACCGGCGGCACCTTGGCCTTTTGCTCTTCGGTCATCGGGTCTTCGCCATGCCGGCGGGTCCGCGAGAAGTCGAGGTTGTGGACCGCTTTCAGGCCGGCGAGGCGGGAGCCCCATGCCTCGCTTAGCCATTCCACGGCGCCATACATATCGCAGAAATGCGTCTCACCGCCCTCTTCGGGGACGATTTCGGCGTACATCATCGTCGCCAGCCCGGTGTGCAATCGCCACGAGCCGTCGGTATGCCAGTACAAAGTTCCCTTATCCGGATGCGCGCCGCTCGGGTTGCCGGCCTTATCCAGATTAGTGAGGAGAAAGATCTCCCGATGACCGTAACCGTGATACTGGTCCATGACATGGTGCTGGACCTCGCCGAAGCACTTGGCGAAGGCGACCTGGGTTTCCGGCGGCAGGTCAACATCGCGGAAAAAGATAAGTTGATGGTCGAGGAAGGCCTCGTAGATCTTCGGGAAGATCTCGGGCGAAACCGCCTCGGCCATTGATATGCCTCGGATTTCGACGCCAAGGGCAGGCGAGAGCGGTCGGGTTTCAAACGGCCAATCGCGGACCGGAGATTTGGTGTTATGCGTGGTTTTGGGCATCGGAAAATCCTCCCGAGGTAATTTTGTGCCTCGGATCGCCGCCTGACAAGGGGCATTGGCGATGACCATTGCCTCGCGGGACGGTTTCCGGGAAGATTTGGCGGCCCTAATTTGGAGAGCGTCATGACCGATATCGACCGCATCGCCAAGCATCTGCACCAAGCCCATGCGGACCGTCGCCAGTTTGAGAATTTAACCGGCGATCTCGCTCCGGGCTCCCTTGAGAACGCCTATGCGGTGCAGCAGGCGCTCAACGGTCTTTGGGTCGCCGGCGCGCGCGGTCCGATCGCCGGTTACAAAATTGCGCTGACCTCCAAGGCGATCCAGGATCTGGTTGGGGTTGATGAACCGTGCGCCGGCGCGATTTTCGCATCCACCGTCCTCCAATCGCCGGCTCAGATCGTGGTTGCGAATTTCGTCAGGGTTGGCCTGGAATTCGAACTCGCGTTCCGGATGGGCAAGGATGTGCCCGAGGGGGAAAGTTATGACGGCGAGACCATAGCCCAATATGTCGACACCGCGATGCCGGCGTTTGAGCTGATCGAGGATCGCGCCGCCGATTACAGCAACCTGGACGCCAATACCCTTGTGGCGGACAACGCCTGGTCGGGAGGCATGGTTCTGGGGCCGCCGTCGACGGCCTGGAAACAGATGGACTTGGCGTCGGTTCCGGTGACCTTAACCTATAACGGCGAGGTCGAGACGGCGGTGACCGGGGCGGCGATGGGCAGCCCGCTGATCTCGCTAGCCTGCCTCGCGACCCTGTTGGCCGGCCAAGGGCGCTCGCTTAAGGCCGGCGATGTGGTGATGAGCGGGTCGACCTTGGCGACGCGTTTCGCCAAACCGGGTGACCGGGCGGTTTATGCCGTTGAGGGCCTGGGCGAAGTCGAGATTAGCGTCCGCTGAACAGGTTGCTGGATCGCCGGGGATGCAAAACCGGTCGGGCGCGCCCTACATGAAGGGTGTGGTCCTTCATCAACAGGACACCGGAGTCCTGCATGATCTTTGACCGCCGCGCCTTTCTTGCCGCCATGACCCGCGCCATCGTGACCAGCGCCGGCGTCGCGGCGGTGGTTGGCTGCGCCCAGGGCTATCCGCCGCCAGTGGTCCCGCCGCCACGATCCCTGAGGCTAGGGAGTCGCTACACCGCCGGGTCGACGCGGTTTGTCGACCACAGCCCGCTGGCGGCGCTATTGGAGCGCCATGTTTTTCAGCGGTCCGACGGGGTGCATCTTTTCGGCTATGGCGATTTGTCGGAGCGGGAGCATGACACACTGGACCGCTATATCCGGGATCTTGCCGGGTTTCCGGTCGAGGCCCTGGATCGGCGTGAGCAATATGCGTATTGGCTCAATCTGTACAATGCATTGGTCTTGCGTCTGGTGTTGAGCCGCTATCTGGTGCTGTCGATCCGGGATATCGACTTTGGCGTCGGCCCGCTCGGCGCCGGGCCGTTCGAGCGTAAGTTGGTCGCAGTGCGCGGTGAGGCCCTCAGTCTGTCGGATATCCGGAACAGCATTCTACGGCCGGTCTTCGATGATCCGCGGCTCCATTACGGATTGTGCGACGCGGCGGTCGGCTCGCCCAATTTGCAGCGGCGGGTGTTTACCGGTGAGCGGGTCGACCGGATGCTTGATGGCGCGGCGCTTGATTTCATTCACCATCTACGAGCCGTCCGGCGCAAAGGGCCAAATCTGATGCTGTCGGGTCTCTATAACTGGTATGCGGTTGATTTTGGCGGCGCCCCCGTCGGGGTGCTGTCGCATCTGCAAAGTTTCGCCGGACCGGGGCTTCTGGCGGATCTTCGGCCCGGTTTGGGGCAGCGCTATGAATTCGACTGGTCGCTGAATGATGGAACCGGGATACGAAACTGATCGAGCAAGAATGATCCGTCGTTGCGTGACCTGTGGCCGCCCGTGTTAACATTCCCGTGACCCGCCGTACGGGCATGCGGCGGGGCGGGCAAAACCGCTAACGGGAGGCCGACATGAAGCAAATCCTTCTTCCCTTCGGATCGGATTCGGCGGGCGAAGCGCCGATCGCCGCCGCCGCTTGTTTAGCGGATCGTCACGATGGGCATGTGACGGCGATGTTCTATCCCAGGCTGCCGGACCCGGTGATTGTCGATCCGATGAGCGGCGGTGTGGTGTCCTATGACGGGCTGGATGAAGAAATCGAGGCGCAGAAATCCAGTGCGGCGAAACGGATTGAGGAACGCGCCGGTCGTTGCGAACCGCCTTTGGCGGCGGGCCGTTTAAGCGTTGATATGGCGGGACTGTCAAATTGGCGTCAGGTCGGAGAAATTTGCCGCATCCACGACATCGCCTTGGTCGCACGCTCGGTCGAGAACCCGCATTGGCAAACCCTGTTTGAAATGGCGTTGTTCGAGGGCGGACGTCCGGTGATGTTGGTGCCCGAGACTTGGAGCGCTTCGTTTGGCGACACCGTTGGGATTGCCTGGAACCATGCCACGGAAAGCGCGCGGGTGGTGGCGCT
>JAQBUJ010000109.1 GCA_027623845.1 Pseudomonadota bacterium | reverse complement strand
TGAAGGACGACGGTAGCGATGTGCGGGCCTGCTATCAGCGGGTGCTTGAGGAATTTCCGCAATTGCGAGCTGCGGTGGAAGGCTGAGGGGTCGAGGTGAAGGTAAACCAACCGGACATACGGGTCGGTGTCGATGTCGGCGGCACCTTCACCGATTTCGCCTGCGCGCTGCCGGATGGCCGGCGCCTGGCGTTCAAAATCGCGAGCACGCCGGGCGACCCCAGCTTGGCGGTAATTGCCGGTTTGCAGGAATTGGTCACGTCCCATGCGGTCCCCGCTGCGTCGATCTCGGTCTTTGCCCATGGCACCACCGTGGCGACCAATGCGGTGCTGGAGCGCAAGGGAGCGGTGGTCGGCTTGCTGACCACCGAGGGCTTTCGCGATGTGCTGGAAATCGGCCGGCAGATGCGTCAGCAAATGTACAGCGTTCGCCTGGCGACCGAGACTCCGGTGTTTCTGGCGCCGGGGCGTCGGCGCGTTGGTGTCGCTGAACGGATAGGCCCGGACGGCGCGGTGCTGCGCCCGCTTGATGAGGCTAGCGTGATCCGGGCGGTGGAACAGCTGTTGGTCGAAGGCGCAACTTCGCTTGCGGTGACGCTGCTGTTCTCCTTCGCCAATCCAGCTCATGAACGGCGCATTCGCGCCATCGTCGCCGAGCGTTGGCCAGATCTGCCGGTCTCGCTTTCCAGTGACATCGACCCGGTATTCCGCGAGTACGAACGCACGGTGGTCACTGCCTTTGACGCTTATATCAAGCCGACCGTTGACGCTTATCTGGCTAATCTGGCCGAGGCGTTGGTCGGTGCGGCGGTCGACGCGCCGCTGCGGGTCATGCAATCGCGCGGTGGCTTGGCCGGCGCAGCCATCGCCCGACGCCGACCGGTACGATTGTTTCTGTCTGGCCCGGCGGCGGGGGTGATCGGTGGCTTGGCGGAAGGCGAGGCGAACGGCTATCGCAATCTGATCACCGTGGATATCGGTGGGACAAGCTGCGACATCGCGCTGGTGAATGACGCCAAACCATTGGTTCGACAAGAAGGCATAATCGACGGGTTCACCGTGCGGGTGCCAATGGTCGATGTGAATGCGATCGGTTCCGGCGGTGGCAGCATCGCCTGGATCGACCGGGCCGGGGGCCTTAAGGTCGGCCCGCATTCAGCCGGCTCGGCGCCGGGGCCGGCCTGCTACGGCAGGGGCGGTGTCGAGGCCACAGTCACCGATGCCTCGGTGGTGTTGGGACTGATCGATCCAGGCTATTTCGCCGGCGGCAGCTTGGCGCTGGATGGCGAAAAGGCGTATGCGGCCATTGCCGAACGGATTGCCGGCCCATTGGGGCTGTCTGTTGAGGCGGCGGCGCTGGGCATTCACCGGGTACTGACCGCGCAGATGGCCGAGGGCATCCGGTTGGTTTCGATCAAGCAGGGATTTGATCCGCGCGATTTTATTCTATTGGGGCTTGGCGGTGGTGGGGCGCTGCATGCTTGTGCACTGGCCGAAGAACTGTCGATGACCGGGGTTCTGGTGCCGCGATATCCTGGAGTGCTGTCCGCCGCCGGGTTGCTGGCCGCGCCGGTGGAGCACGAGGTGTCGGCGTCCTTCGCGCGGCCGCTTTCCGGTTTGTCGCCGGCGGAGGTTTCGGCGGCGCTGGCCAAGTTGGATATCGAGGCCGGCGCGCTGATGGCGGCGGAACAACTGAGCGCCGACGATATCAAGATCTCTCACTCTGCCGACCTATGCTATGTCGGCCAGGGTTACCATCTGGAAGTGCCCTTGGATCTGGCCGGGCCGGACCCGCTCGAGACGCTATACCGGGACTTCCTGGTGCTGCACGACAGGATCTATGGCCATTCGGTCGAGGGCGAGACACGGATCGTCAATTTGCGCACCGTGCACCAAGGGCCGATCGACACCCGGCCCGCGGCCTTGCAGGTGGCGGCGGGTGATCCGGTCAAGGCGGTCCGCCCGGTGCTTGCCGGTGAGGGCGCGGCGGCGCTCCAGGTGCCGGTGCTGGACCGGGCCCGGATGGCGCCGGGGCATGAATTCGACGGCCCGGTAATCATCGAGCAGGATGACACCACAACCTGGGTGGCGCCGGGTTGGCATGGCCGAGTGCTGGATACACTCATGCTGTTGTTGGAAAAGACTGGAGACGCGGACAGGGATGGGAAGAAGGACGCAGGATGATGCCGCATCGCAACGATATACCGGACCCGATTACCGTCGAGGTGGTTCGCAACAAACTTGAGGGGATCGCCAATGAGATGCAGTCGACCCTGTTCCGCAGCTCTTTCTCGCCGATCGTCAAGGAAGGGCTGGACGCCTCGGCAAGTCTGTTCACCCTGGAGGGTGAGACCCTGGCCCAGGCGATCGCCATCCCGATCCATCTGGCGACCTTAATTCCGGTCGTGCGGGCGATCCTCGACGAATTCCCAGCCGAGACCATGGTCGATGGCGATGTTTACATCATGAACGATCCTTATCTCGGCGGCACGCATCTGCCGGATATCGCGCTTGTCATGCCGATCTTCCACGCTGGCCGCCCGATCGCGTTCAGCGCCGCGATGACCCATCACCAGGATGTCGGCGGCATGTCGCCTGGCTCGGTGCCGACCAACGCGACCGAGATCTATCAGGAAGGTATCCGAATTCCGCCGCTGAAGTTCATGGATCGCGGCGTGGTGAATGACACTTTGATAAAAATGCTGCGCTTGAATGTGCGCATGCCGGACAGCTTTACCGGCGACTTGAACGCGCAGATAGCGGCCTGCGAAATCGGACGCCGGCGGCTGGGTGAGCTTGCGGCGCGCTATGGCGGTGCGACGCTCACGGGAATTTTCGCTGATCTATTGGCGCGCTCCGAGCGGATGACCCGCGAGGCGATCCGGACGATCCCCGATGGCCGCTACGGCTATCACGACTTTCTCGATAATGATGGGATCGATCTGGATACGCCGATCCGTATTGAGGTGATGGTGACCATTGCCGATGACACCGTGCATGTGGATTTTACCGGAACCGCCCCCCAGGTGCGCGGGCCGTTCAACTGCATGCCGTCGGGCTCCCACGCGGCGGCCTATTTTGCGGTGCATGCGATGACCGACCCGGATATTCCGACCAATGGCGGTTGTTTTCGCCCGATCAGCCTGCATCTTCCCGAGGGGAGTTTGGTTAACCCCCGAGAGCCGGCGCCGGTCAATGCCCGAACCTCGACCATCAAACGGATCTCCGGTTGCATCGTCGGGGCGCTAGGCCAGGCCGTGCCGGAGCGGGCGCCGGCCGACGCGGCGGGCGAAATGCTGCTGCTGGCTTTTGGCGGAGCCCGGCCGGATAGCAGCCGCTATGTCATTGGTGAACTGATTGCCTCGGGTAGCGGCGCCAGCGATGGGATGGACGGGGTTGATGTGATCGAGACCGACGGCACCAATTGCATGAACCTGCCCGTGGAAGCGCTAGAGATGGACGCCCCGATCCGGGTTCACCGAACCGAGCTTCGATCTGGTTCAGGCGGTCAGGGGGCCTTTCGTGGTGGCTTGGGTCTGGTGCGGGAATACGAGATCCTGTCCGGCGAGGTGGTCTTCACCCACCGGGGAGAGCGCCATGCCTATCCGGCGCGCGGCCGGCTTGGCGGTGGTTCGGGGGCTCCGGCTCGCTCGGTGATCCGCCGGGCCGACGGGACCGAGCAGGTGATCAACTCGAAAACCGTCGAACGGTTGGCACCCGGCGACCGTGTGCTGGTGGAAACCGCCGGCGGTGGCGGCTACGGCGATCCAGGGGCGAGGGAGCCACAGGCCACTGCAGCCGATCTGGCGGACCGGAAGACGGCTTTAACCTGAGTAATCGTCTCGTCGATCGACCTGAAGCGGTGACGGAATTTTAGATCGGCAAGTTGGAGCTACCCATCAGGTAGGTATCCACCGCGTGGGCGGCCTGACGTCCCTCGCGGATCGCCCAAACCACCAGGGATTGGCCCCGCCGCATATCACCGGCGGCAAAGATGCCAGCCCGAGACGTCTGATAATGTTCGGTATCGGCCAGGACGTTACCGCGTTCGTCCAGCTTGACGCCGTAACCCTCAATGGCGCCGTCGTGGCGCGGATGCAAAAAGCCCATCGCCAATAGGACCAGGTCCGCCTTGATCTCAAAATCCGAGCCCTCAACCTCGACCATCGACATGCGACCGTCGGCGCCGGCCTCCCATTTATTGCGGACCAACTCAAGCGAGGTAACCCGATTTCCGTCGCCTTTGAAGGCGCGGGTCGAGACCGACCAATCCCGCTCGGCCCCTTCCAGATGCGACGAGGAGGTGCGTAGCTTCAATGGCCAGTTTGGCCAGGTCATGGATTTGTCTTCCGACTCGGGCGGTTTCGGCATGATTTCAAGCTGGGTCACCGAGGCGGCGCCCTGACGGATCGAGGTGCCGACACAATCGGAGCCGGTATCGCCGCCGCCGATCACAACCACATGCTTGCCGCCGGCCAGGATTGGACGGTTTTGGCCAATATGCTCTTCGGCGACGCGCCGGTTCTGCTGGGTAAGGAAATGCATGGCGAAATGCACGCCATCAAGCTCGCGACCTGGTATCGCCATGTCGCGCGGTTGCTCGGACCCGCCGGTCAGGACCACCGCGTCATGTTCGGCCATCACATCGTCGACGGAAACCGTGGTGCCGACCTCGACATTGGAGCGAAACTCGACGCCTTCGGCTCGCATCTGCGAGAGCCGGCGATCAATCAGGTGCTTCTCCAGCTTGAAATCGGGAATCCCGTAGCGCAACAGGCCCCCGAGCCGGGCGTTGCGTTCGAATAAGGTTACCCCATGACCAACCCGCGCCAATTGCTGAGCGCAGGCGAGGCCGGCCGGCCCAGAGCCGATAACCGCGACCCGCTTGCCGGAGCGCCGCGGCGAGATCTTCGGCTCGATCCAGCCTTCCTGCCAGCCGCGATCGATGATCGCAGCCTCGATGTTCTTGATGGTCACCGGATTGTCGGTGATGTTCAAGGTGCAGGACGCCTCGCAGGGGGCGGGGGAATTCCGGGAAATTGTTGGTTGCATGCAGCGCGTCGAGAGCGCCGCGCCAATTGCCCTCATAGACCAGATCGTTCCAGTCGGGAATCAGGTTATTGACCGGGCAACCATTGTGGCAATACGGAATACCGCAATCCATGCACCGAGCGCCCTGCTGACGCAGTTCAGCCTCAGGCAGCGGGATCACGAATTCCCGATAATGCCTGATCCGTTCGGCAACCGGCGCATAGGTGTTGTCGCGGCGCGCGATTTCCTTGAAACCTGTTGGCTTACCCATACTCACTCACCCGCTAAAACACTGACGTCTTCTCGCTCTTCCGTCTGGGAAGAAGTCTGCATTTCCAGCAGCGCACGGCGATAGTCAACCGGAAACACCTTCACGAACATCGGTAGATACTGATCCCAAAGATCCAGGATCTGCCGCGCCCGGCCGCTTCCGGTATAGGATTCATGGCGCTCGATCAAGTCTCTCAGACGCTGTGCATCATGGCGGGTCAGGTCTTGCGCCAGATCGATCTTGGCATCCTTCGGCGCGTCATCCTCGCCAACGGATTCCAACTCGACCATCGCCAGGTTGCAGCGTTCCTCGAAATCGCCTCGTTCGTCCAGAACATAGGCGATGCCGCCGCTCATGCCGGCGGCGAAGTTACGCCCGGTCTGGCCAAGCACCACGATGACGCCGCCGGTCATATACTCGCAGCCGTGATCGCCAACGCCCTCGACCACCGCCGTGACGCCGGAGTTGCGCACCGCGAAACGCTCGCCCGCGACGCCGCGGAAGAAGCACTCGCCCTCAATGCCGCCATACAGCACCGTGTTGCCGACGATGATGTTTTGCTCGGGCGCGAAATTGCCGGCTTTGGCCGGGTAAATGATCAACCGGCCACCGGAAAGCCCCTTGCCGACATAGTCGTTGCCGCCACCTTCCAGCTCGAAGGTGACGCCGCGGCTCAGAAAGGCGCCGAAGCTTTGTCCAGCGCTGCCTTTCAGTTTGACCTGAATGGTATTGTCGGGCAGCCCGTCATGGCCGTATTTGCGCGCGATCTCACCCGAAAGCATGGCGCCGACAGTGCGGTTGGTATTGGCGACCGGGGTCTCGATACGGACCGGCGTACCAGCGTCAATCGCCGCCGCGGACTTCTCGATCAGCATGTTGTCCAATGCCTTGTCGAGACCGTGGTCCTGCTCCTCGCACTGATGGATCGCCACCCCGGCAGGAACCTCGAAATTGTACAGGATGCGCGAAAGGTCCAGATTACGCGCCTTCCAATGCTCGATCACCGCCTGGGTGCCAAGGTGGTCGCGCCGACCGATCATGTCTTGGAAATTGCGGAACCCCATTTGGGCCATCAATTCGCGTACTTCTTCGGCCAGGAACATGAAGAAGTTGATCACGTGGTCCGGCTGGCCAGTGAACAGCTTGCGCAGTTCCGGGTCCTGGGTCGCAACCCCGACGGGGCAGGTGTTCAGATGGCATTTGCGCATCATGATGCAGCCTGCAGAGACCAGGGCCGCTGTTGCGATACCAAACTCGTCGGCGCCCAGCAAAGCGCCAATCACCACGTCGCGCCCAGTGCGGAAGCCGCCATCGACCTGTACCGCGATGCGCCCGCGCAAGCGGTTACGGACCAGCGTCTCATGGGTTTCGGCGAGGCCGATTTCCCATGGGCTGCCGGCATGCTGGATCGAGGTGATCGGACTGGCGCCGGTACCGCCCTCGAAGCCGGAGATCGTCACATGGTCGGCATGCGCCTTGGCGACGCCGGCCGCAACGGTTCCGACACCCAGTTCCGAGACCAGCTTGACGCTGACCCGGGCGGCTGGATTGACGTTCTTCAAATCATGGATCAGTTGCGCCAGATCCTCGATCGAATAAATATCGTGATGCGGCGGCGGTGAGATCAGCCCAACCCCGGGCGTCGAACGACGGACCCGACCGATCCACTCGTCGACCTTGTGACCGGGAAGCTGGCCGCCTTCGCCGGGCTTGGCGCCCTGGGCCATTTTAATTTGCAAATCGGTCGCGTTGACCAGGTACTCGGTGGTCACGCCAAAGCGCCCGGAGGCGACTTGCTTGATCCGTGAGACCATTGAATCGCCGTTCTCCAGCGGTGTGAAACGTCTGGAGTCCTCGCCGCCTTCGCCGCTGTTGGAGCGTCCGCCGATCCGGTTCATGGCGATCGCCAAAGTGGTATGCGCCTCCCAGGAGATGGAGCCGAAAGACATTGCGCCGGTGGCGAAACGCTTGACGATTTCCGTGGCCGGCTCAACCTCGTCCAGCGGGATCGGGGTGTCGTTCACCTTGATCTCGAACAGGGCGCGGATATTGCGCAGCTTCAGCGACTGATCGTTCATTTTCTTGGCATAGGCTCGATAGCGTCGCTGATCGCCGGAGCGGGCTGCGTGCTGCAACAGACCAATGGTTTCCGGTGTCCAGGCATGGGTCTCCCCGCGCAGACGAAACGACAGGTTGCCGCCGATATCCAACGCACCGCTGAACTGCAGCACACCTTGATAGGCGATCGCATGTCGGCGCACCGCCTCGTTCGCCAGTTCCTCCATCCCAATGCCGCCGATGGCGCATTTGGTGCCGGTGAAATAGCGGGCCAAGAGCGCGTCGGACAAGCCGACGGCGTCAAAGATCTGCGCCCCGCAATAGGATTGATAGGTCGAAATACCCATCTTCGAGATGACCTTGAGAATGCCCTTATCCACCGCCTTGATATAGCGCTGGTGCAGCTCCTCGATCTCGGGTGGCTGATGCATGCGGAGCCGCAGATCCGACAGCGTGTCGAATGCCAGATAAGGATTGATCGCTTCGGCGCCATAGCCCGCCAGCAGACAGAAGTCGTGGACTTGCCGCGCCTCGCCGGTTTCAACCACCAGGCCGACGCTGGTCCGTAAACCTTCGCGGATCAGATGATGGTGCACGCCGGCCGTCGCCAGCAATGAAGGGATCGGAATATGATCGGCATCGACATCCCGGTCGGAGAGGATGAGAATATTGTATCCCCCCTTCACCGCGTCCTCGGCCTCCTGGAACAGCCGCTTCATGGCGTTTTCCATCCCGCCGACACCTTCGACCGCCGGGTAGGTAATGCTCAGGGTCGAGGTGCGGAAGCCGTGGTCCAGATGGTTCTCGATCTGGCGGATACGCTCCAGATCAAGATTGCTGATGATCGGTTGGCGTACTTCCAGGCGATGGCGGGAGCCGGCGCCCTCGGGTTCCAGCAAGTTCGGACGCGGCCCGATTAGAGAAACCAGCGACATCACCAATTCTTCGCGGATCGGATCGATCGGCGGGTTGGTCACCTGGGCGAAGCATTGCTTGAAATA
>JAQBUJ010000108.1 GCA_027623845.1 Pseudomonadota bacterium | reverse complement strand
AAAACTTGTCGCCAGCCCCGGTGATCACCACGGCGTGCAGCGCCGTATCCCCGGCCAACCGCTCCAAGGTCTCCAAGAGCGCGGTGGTAAGATCGCTGCTGATGGAATTGCCGGCCTGCTGGCGGTCGATGGTTAGGATTTCGATCCCGCCGCGCCGCTCGGTTCTAAGCATCGTTGAGTTCCTCGCGTTGGACAAAATGCATCAGCACCCCGCCAAAGGCCGCGGGATGCACGAAACCGATCAGCGCTTGGCGCGACCCTGGCCGGCCTTGTTTATCGATCAGGCGACAGCCCCGGGCGCCAAGATGCGCCAGCGCTTCATCGATATCCGGAGTCTTTAGCGCGATATGGTACAGCCCGGCGCCATATTTCGCCACGTAACCGCCGATCGCCCCTTGATCCTGTTTGGTGTTGCCCGAGGTTCCATGCTGAACCTCGGTGCTGTGCCGGGTATCGAAGTTCTGCAGGAACTCCAGTTCGCAATCACCTGTCGTCAGGAATGAAACCCGCAAGCCGCCAACCGGCTCCGGTGGTCGGTTGCGGTAAACCACCCCGTATTTATCGGAGGTGAAACTTTCGACCGCGATCCGTACTTCCATGTCGGTCTGACGGCTTTCCACCGGTAGGCCGATTCGGCCGGCGAAGACCGCCTCGGCGATCCTGTTGTCGGCTGAGGCGATGCCCAGATGATCGATCCGCTCAACCCGCCGGGTCACCGGACCGTAGAGGTTGAGCGGGGCGGTGAACCGCGTGGCCACTCCCGCTGTCGCCTGACGCTCCAGGGTCACCTGTTCGCCGCCGGCCAATCCGGCGCCGGGTGTCGCAGAGCCGGAGAAACCGCCAGCCTCGGCTGCGGCGCGCGGGTCCTCGGCGGTAAACGCGATGTGGTCGACGCCGGCCCGCTCGGAATTCAAAAATGGATCACCGACCTCAAACAAGGCCAAGGCAGTGCCGCCGACGCCATAGGCGGTGACCACGCCCCCTGGTCCGGCGATCGACAGGCGCTCCAAGCCAAGATCGCCGCCGAGAAGGTCGCTGGCTGCCTGAACATCGCGCACCGCGAGCGCGACATAGGCCAGATCATATCCATCCATCATCTTCTCCTCGTTCCCTGGGAGCTTGAACAATTCGGGCATTCCTTGCGAGCGGCGATTGTATAGATTAGAGCCATCCACGGCAGTAGCGCGATGAGCAGGGAGGCGATGATGCTGGACAAGGTAGAACAGGCGGCGGAGAAAATCCCCGCGGGCATGTCCAAAGGTGAATGGGAGGCGCGCTGTGATTTGGCGGCGGCATACCGGCTGGCGGCGCTTTACGGTTGGACCGACCTCAACAACACCCATTTCTCGTTGCGGGTTCCTGGCCCCGAGGAGCATTTTCTGCTGAACCCATTCGGCATGTTCTTCGACGAGATCACCGCCTCGTCATTGATCAAGGTGAACCGGGAAGGGGCGGTGATCGGCGACGCGAGCTATCCGCTTAATCCAGCCGGCTTCATCATTCACGGCGCCATCCATCTGTCCGCCGCCCAGCATAACTGCGTCATTCACACCCATAGCCGCTTTGGCACGGCGGTCGCCATGCAGGAGCAGGGGCTGCTGCCGGCCAGCCAGAAGGCGCTGACGGTCATGGGCTGGACCGGTTACCACGATTTCGAAGGCCCGGCGTTGGACGCCGAAGAGCAACCCCGGATCGTCAGGGATTTGGCCGACAAACGGGTGTTGATCCTGCGCAATCACGGCCTGATGACGGTTGGCAAGACCGTCGGCGAGGCTTTCGTCTGGATGTACCGGATTGAGACCGCCTGCCGGCAACAGATCGATGCGCTTTCCGGCGGCGCCAGTCTGACGCCCTTGTCCGAGGCGACGCGGCAAAAATCAATTGCCCAGGGCCTAAAAATGTACGGCCCCGGCGGCTTCATCGAGGTTGGCCTGGAGTGGCCGGCATTGCTCCGCCAATTGCAGCGCGCCGGGATGGATGATTACCGGGTGTGAGCAAATGCGGGCGTGCCAGCAGTCTAATGCGGGCAGGTCCGTGCGGCGCGTGCTGGTTTGTGCTCTGGCGGAAAATTCGATTGGGATTTGATCATGGCAACGCCAGATAGTAGCGAATCACCCGGCGACGCATTGGCGGTTGATCAGGCGGTGTCAGTCGGCCAGCAAATCCACGCCATCGCCAACCAGATCGCCGGCGCCCAGGATGCCGAGGCGCGGGCCGCGTTGATTGCGCTGATCGGTGACAATCAGTCGATTCGCGATGCTTGGCTACTGTTCTCGGTGTTGCAGTTCCTGCGGGGGGACGAACCAAAAGCGCTCAGCCTGTTCGCCAGGAGCGTGACCTGCGGCGCCTTCGCCGAGAATGCCCATATGCTGCTGCGCGATATCGTCGAGCGGCGCGGTGGCGAGGCTTTGGAGGATTTTCTGCGGACCAACGGCATGCGTCCCTTGGCGCCGATCGGCAAGCTCGGCGGCGCGCTAAGGTCCAGTGAAGTCGATCCATGGGAGTATTCGCCGAGCACGGTGAACCTGTTTCCCCGCCGCCAATCTGAATTCAACGACATGAGCCGGCTGATTGACCGCTTCGTCCTCAAGGATATCGCACCGACAGAGCCGATGTTCGATCCGGACGATCGAATTTTCACGCTCGGTTCATGTTTTGCGCTGGAGTTGCGAAACTATCTCACGGCCCATGGCGTCGATAGCGAATGGCTATACGTTCCCGAGGGGCTCAATAACACTTTCGCCATTCTGGATTTCATCGAATGGGTGGTTACCGGAGAGGCCGCCCGCGACGCCTATTGGTATGATGAGGCGGCGATCGGTGGCGCGGTGAAATGGGCGCCGGGCGAGGAGCAGAAAGTCTATCGGGAGTTTCTCGAAACCGTCTCCGGGATTGTGCTGACGATCGGGCTTGCCGAGGTTTGGCAGGATACCCAAACCGGCGGCGTTTTCTGGCGCGGCGTGCCGAAAAGCCTATATGACCCGGAACGCCACGGCACTCGGATGAGCGAGGTCGAAGAGAATCGGGACAATATTTCCCGCATCATCGCCCTAATCCGCCAGGTGAAGCCCACCGCGCCGATTGTTCTGACATTGTCGCCGATCCCACTTTCGGCCACCAACCGGCCGGAATCCAGTGTGATGGCCGATAGTCTGTCAAAATCTATTCTGCGGGTGGCGATCGATCAGGTTATGGCGGCCCATGCGGGTGATGAGAATCTGTTCTATTGGCCCTCTTTCGAGGTGTTCCGGGGATTGGGACAGCATTGGCCCGAAGCGTTGCTCGGCGAGGACGGCTACTCGCGGCACGTTAATCGAAAAGTCGTCAATTTGATGATGGAACATTTCGTGAAGCGTTATTGGCGTCAGGTTCCGGGATGTTGAAGGGCGCGGCGTATCGCGCGATGACCCAGCTTGCCGGCTGGCTCGACGGCGCCGCCCGTATGGCAACCGTCAATCCCGGACACGGGGGCAGCGGCCTTGTCTGTTGAGTTAATTGCCTATGTCCTGTTGGTCTATTTCCTCGCTGGTATGGTTAAAGGCGTGGTTGGACTGGGGTTGCCGACCATATCACTGGCGCTGATCGCGGCGGTGTTCGAGCTAAAGGAAGCCATGGTGCTGCTCCTGGTGCCGTCGGTGGCCACGAATTTCTGGCAGGGGGCGTCCGGCGGGCAGTTGTTGGTGCTGTTGAAACGCATCTGGCCAATGCTGGCGATGGTCTGTGTGACCACCTGGTTCGCCACCGGGGTGATGGTGCGCAGCGACGGGGCGGTGCTCTCGGCGATGCTGGGCGGCGTGTTGATCGTCTATGCCGGCGTCAGCTTGTTTACCCCGCAGATACCACCGCCTGGTCGCCGGGAGATTTGGCTGTCACCGCTGATCGGCGTGGCGACCGGAATTTCGACCGGCTTCACCGGCACCTTCGTGGTGCCCGGCGTGCTGTATCTGCAAGCGCTGGGGCTGGGCAAGGATGGTCTGGTGCAGGCGATGGGTATTTGCTTCACCGTCGCCACCCTGGCGCTCGGGGTGTCGCTGGGCGGACGCGGGTTCGTGCCGACCGAGCTTGGGCTGCTCTCGATTGCAGCGGTGGCGCCGGCGGTGCTGGGAATGGTGCTGGGCCGGCGCGTGCGCAACCGGCTGCCGGAAGCGCGGTTCCGGCGCATATTCTTTATTGCTTTATTGGTTCTTGGTGGCTGGATACTCGGGCGCTCGCTGCTGCTTTAGCGAGACATTAAAAAAGCCCGTCAACCGCCGCGGATTGCCGGTAGAAAGGCAACTTCGCTGTCTTCCTGAAGCTCTTCCAGAAAGGCGTCCTGGTAGATTTCGCCGTCAATGGCGACGGAGAGGAATCCGCCTTCAACCTGGGCGCCGAGGCCCGGATACCGCTGGTCCAATTCCCTGATCAGCTTGCGCACGGTGGACGCGACGACAACAAAATCGCTCGCGCCGTTTGTGAACTGCTTGCTCAAAGAATCGGTCAGCACCACCCGGGCCATTTTCGGCTATTCCAGTCTTACTCGGCGGCTTGACGAAGCCGTGCCGCATCAAGCGCCGCAAGCACGCGCGGCGGTGACATCGGCAGGTTCTCCATCCGCACGCCCGTGGCGTTCTCGATGGCGTTAGCCACCGCCGCCATTGGCGGAACCAGAGGCACTTCGCCAACGCCGCGAACGCCATAGGGATGGCGATCGTTGGGCACCTCGATCATCACCGCCTCGATCATCGGTAGGTCGGAGGCGACCGGGATCCGATAGTCAAGGAAGCCAGGATTATCGAGCTTGCCCTTGGCGTTGTAGATGTACTCCTCGTTCAGGGCCCAACCGATGCCCTGAGCGGCGCCACCTTGGATTTGACCCTCGACATAGGACGGGTGAATGGCCCGTCCGACATCCTGGATCGAGGTATAGCGCAGGACGGCGACATGGCCGGTTTCCGGGTCAACCTCAACGTCGCAGATGTGCGTTGCGAAGCCGGGTCCGGCTCCTTGCACGTTCTGGGCGTTATGACCGCAGATTGGGCCACCTGTCTTGGCTGCCTGGGCTGCAAGTTGAGCCAGGGAGAGCGGGTCGAACTCACCGACATTGCTGCTGGCCGGTTTGGCATGGCCATCGTCCCAGATCACCCCCTCGGCATCGACTTCCCAGATTTTCGCGGCCCGCTCACAGAGCTGACGCACGGCATCACGGGCCGCCTCGATGACCGCTAAACCGGTGGCGAAAGTGACGCGGGAGCCGCCGGTGAGGAAGTTGTAACCGATCGACGCGGTATCGCCGATGATCGGGCGCACGTCGTTGTAGTCGATGCCCAGTTCCTCGGCCGCCATCATCGCCAGGGACGCGCGGGAGCCGCCGATATCCGGGTTTCCGGAAATTACGACCGCCGTGCCGTCCTCGTTGATGTTGACGGTGGCGCTGGACTCGCCGCCGATGTTGAACCAGAAGCCGGACGCGACGCCGCGTCCCTGGTTCGGGCCCAAGGGCGCCTTGTAGTGATCATGCGCCTCGGCCGCATCAAGGGTCTCTTGGTAACCAATGTTGCGGAAGGTCGGCCCATAAGCAGCCTTGGTGCCGGCTTTGGCGGCGTTCAATTGACGCATTTTGAGCGGATCGATGCCCAATTCCTTAGCCAACTCGTCAAGCGCGCTTTCGGCGCCAAAAGCTGAGATCGGTGCGCCGGGAGCCCGGTAAGCCGCCACTTTTGGACGGTTCGCCACAACGTCGTAGCCGACGATATGGACATTCTCGATGTCATAGGGCGCGACCGCACACATGGCGGCCGGTTGCACCGGTGACCCCGGGAAAGCGCCGGCCAGCAGTCTCAGCGTGGCGTCGACGGCGGTGATCTTGCCGGCCTTGGTCGCGCCGATCTTGTAGGTCATCGTGCTCGCCGAGGTCGGCCCGCTGGCGCGGAACACTTCCTCGCGTGACATGATCATCTTCACCGGCTTGCCGACCTTACTTGAAAGCAGGGTGGCCAGAGGCTCTAGATAGACCACGGTCTTGCCGCCGAAACCGCCGCCGATTTCCGACGGGGTGACGCGGATAGCCGAGGTCGCCATGCCAAGCAGTTGGCCAACGAAGGTGCGGACCATGAACTGCCCTTGGGTGCAGCACCAGATCTGCGCCTGACCATCTTCGGACACCGAGGCGACAACCGCGTGCGGCTCGATATAGCCTTGGTGAACAGCGGCGGTCGTATAGGACCGTTCGATGATCACATCGGCCTGCTCAAAGCCCTTGGCGACTTCGCCGAGGGTGAACTCGACCCGTTTGGCGATGTTGGTCGGCCCCTTGGCGTCCATGCCGACCGGAACCAGATCGTCATGCAGGATCGGGGCATTGTCGGCCATCGCCTCATCAACGTCGATGACATGCGGCAAAACCTGATAGTCTACCTTGATCAGTTCAAGCGCCGCCTCGGCGATTTCAACCGTGGTCGCCGCGACAGCCGCCAGGGCGTGACCGTCGTACAGCACCTTCTCGCGGGCCATGACGTTACGGGTCATGTCCTTGTAATTGACCATCGCCTCACCGGCCGGGATCATCTCGGACGGCTGGTCCTTGAAATCCTTCGAGGTGATTACCGCTTTGACGCCGGCAAGCGCCTCGGCGGCCGAGGTGTCGATGGACTTGATCAGGGCATGAGCGTGCGGACTGCGCAGCACCCGACCGTGGATCATCCCGGAAAGCGTGAAATCGGAGCCAAATTTGGCCCGACCGGTGACCTTATCATGGCCGTCCGGACGAATGGTTCGGGTACCAACCCATTTATAGTCGGTTTTTCCTGCACTCATCAGGCGCCCCCTCGCATGTCGGCGGCGGTCATCATCACCGCGCGGACAATTTTGTCGTAACCGGTGCAGCGGCAAAGGTTGCCGGCGAGCCAATAACGAACCTGGGTTTCGGTCGGGTTGTTGTTCCGCTCAAGCAAAGCTTTTGCGGCGACCAGAACGCCCGGTGTGCAGATGCCGCACTGAAGCGCGGCTTCCTCAAGGAATTTCTGCTGCAGCGGATGCAGTTTCTCACCGTCCGCCATGCCCTCGATGGTGTCGATCGTCTTGCCATCGCACTCGGCGCCCATGACCAGGCATGAGCAGACCAAGCGACCATCGACCATGACGCTACACGCGCCGCAGTCACCGGATGCACAGCCTTCTTTGCTGCCGGTCAGGTTCAGTTCGTCCCGAAGAACGTCGAGCAAGGTCTGCCGGGTGCTGCAGAGATACTCGACGGGTTCGCCGTTGATTGAAACGGCTACGTGATGCTTCGCCATGCTTATTAGCTCCCTGCGCGTTCGGCTGCGATCTTAACGGCGCGGCGCGCGAGGACGCCGGCGATCTTGGTTCGGTATTCGATGGTGCCGCGCTTGTCGGTGATCGGCTTGGCGGCGGCCTGACAGGCGGCGTCCAATTTGGCCAACGCATCGTCATCCAACTTGGTGCCGATGATCGCCTTGGCGGCCGCGTCGACGGTCAAAACCTTGGCCGAAACCGCTCCGAGCGAAACCTTCGCCGACGTGACGGTGCCGCTGCCATCAAGCACCAGCGCGATACCGCAGCCAACCACGGCGATATCCATCTCTGTGCGCGGGATCATCCGCAGATAGGCGTCTCCGCCACCCTTGGGGCGCGCCGGCAGATTGAAGCTGACGATGAACTCGCCCTTGCCCAGACTATTTTTGCCGGGGCTGACCGGTACATCCTCCACCGGGATCGTGCGACGACCTTTCGGGCCAGCGATATTGGCGGTCATACCTGCGGCGATCATCGCCGGGACGCTATCGGCCGCTGGGGAGGCGTTGCACAGGTTACCGCCAAGCGACGCGCGGCCCTGGATCTGGGTCGAACCGATCAGGTCCCAACCCTCGACCACACCGGGCCAATCCTTGGTGATGTCGTCACGTTCGGTCGCCTCGGCGCCGGCATAAGCGGCTCCGATCGTATAGCTCCCGTCGGCATTTTTTTTCAGGGACCGCGTCTCGTCGATTTTCTTGATGTCGACGATGAGACTTGGGTCGATCATATGTGCGCGAAGCTGCACGAGAAGATCTGTTCCTCCCGCCAGAATACGGGTATCGCCCGTCGCGCCGGCTAGGAGCGCGACCGCCTCATCGACGGTTCCGGGCGCCTCGAATTGGACTGACTGCATGGTTTTTCCGTCCCCCATAGGGATTTCGCTGAATGCTCAGGATTTACACCCCCACGGTGGGGGTCGCAAGAGTGGAAGGCCAAGGACCAGAGACACGATGTCCCGGGCGCACACACAGGCAGCCCATTTCACCGTGAATATATGAGTTTGCGTCAGACCGGGAAGCCGGGTCAATGGGGCAGGGCTGTTCAACCAGGGCAATCGGGTGAATTTTCGCGTGACATGAATTGAG